>DAVZJH010000040.1:0-17472 GCA_052272885.1 Anaerovibrio sp.
AGTCATAGTAAACAAATCTCGAATTGTTATCGGATTTTCTGCCGCTTTTATTTTACCACAATTTTAGCTTATTTCAATCTATAACAGAAAGGCGGCCCCATATGCTGACTTTGAATCTGGAACCCAATAAGCCTCAGCCTATTTATATGCAGATTTACCAATACATCAAAAACGAAATTCTTCTACATCATCTAACACCAGGCACCAAGCTGCCTTCTAAGCGTTCCCTGGCCACCCAGCTGGGCATCAGCACCATAACTGTAGAAGGAGCCTATGGGCAGCTGGTTTCTGAGGGGTATATCTATGCTCGCCTAAAATCAGGGTACTTTGTTTCTCCAGTGGAAAACTATCAACAGTATAAGCAGGCAGATACATACTCTCCCAGTCCAAGTGTCCCATCCATTGTCATCCCTCAACCTCATAGAGTGGATTTGTCCTCCAACAGCCTGCTGGCAGAAAATTTTCCCTTTAGCACCTGGAGTCGTTTGCTGCGACATACCATCAGCGAAAAACAGCAGCTTCTTCTCACTCAGTCTCCTACAGCAGGTGTAGCCCCTTTGCGACAGGCCATAGCCAATCATCTGCGCCATTTCCGAGGTATGAATATTTCTCCAGAGCAGATTGTTATTGGCGCCGGTACAGAATACCTTTACGAGCTATTGATTAAGCTTATTGGCCGGGACAAAATTTATTGCGTGGAGGATCCGGGGTATCAAAAGCTGCGGCGCATTTATCGGGACAATGGCGCCTGCTGTATTGCCTTGCCTATTGACAAGCAGGGTATGTCTGTCACAGCTTTGAACACTGTAAGCTGTGATGTTATTCATATCAGCCCCTCCCATCATTTTCCTACAGGTATTATTACCCCCATTAGCCGTCGCTATGAGTTACTGGGCTGGGCGGCAGCTGGGCCTAGATATATTATTGAGGATGATTATGATACGGAGTTCCGCCTGGTGGGGCGGCCTATACCCTCCCTGTTCAGCATAGATATGAGCAATAAGGTTATTTATATGAATACCTTCTCCAAGAGTCTGGCCTCCACTATTCGTATCAGCTATATGGTATTGCCCAAGCCCTTAATGGAGGAATTTAACAGCAAATTAAACTATCTTAGCTGTACTGTATCCACCTTTGAGCAATATACTTTGGCAGAGTTTATTAATCAGGGGTATTTCGAGCGGCATATTAACCGTATGCGGAACAATTATAAAAAACTTCGTCAACAGCTCCTAAAGGCTTTAACCAGCCACCCTGACCATGAACGGATTAAGATTCTCCAGCAATCCTCTGGCCTGTATTTTCTCTTGCAAATCGACACTAATCTATCAGATAGGGATTTGCAGGCCAGACTGCGGCAAAAGGGATTAATGCTGCAGCCGTTACAGCATTATTATCAAAATCGTCAGGCCGCTCCGGAGCATACTTTTGTAGTAAATTATTCCTCCATTGCATCCACAGATATTCATCAAATTGTAGATGCTCTTTTTAGCAGCTTGGCTTAGATAGAAATAGCCCTCTCCGGCTTTCCTCCCTACATAATTCAGGAAAAGTCAGAAAGGGCTATTTTATTTTACTTACATATCAGCAAGAATTTTTCTGGCCACAAAGACACCACTAGCAGAAGCATGAGAGAGAGAATGGGTTACGCCACTGCCATCACCAATAATGTACAGTCCTTTGTAACGACATTCCAGCTTATCATCCAGCTCTACTTCCATATTGTAGAATTTTACTTCTACACCATAGAGTAAAGTATCATCATTAGCTGTGCCTGGAGCAATCTTATCCAGAGCATAAATCATCTCAATAATACCATCCAGAATACGCTTCGGCAATACCAAGCTCAAATCACCAGGTGCGGCTGCCAGAGTTGGTGTAACAAAGCCTTCATCCATGCGCTTCTGGGTACTGCGGCGACCACGCACCAAATCACCAAAGCGCTGTACCAATACTCCACCACCCAGCATATTGGAAAGGCGGGCAATGCTTTCACCGTAGCCGTTACTATCCTTGAAAGGCTCAGAGAAATGCTTGGATACCAGCAGGGCAAAATTAGTATTGCCTGTCTGGAGAGCCTTATCCTCATAACTATGGCCATTTACGGTAATAATGCCGTTGGTATTTTCGCTTACCACGCTGCCATAAGGATTCATGCAGAAGGTACGCACCTTATCCTCAAATTTTTCAGTTCTGTAAACAATCTTGCTCTCATATAGCTCATCGGTAAGATGAGAAAATACCTCTGCAGGCAGCTCCACTCTTACTCCTAGATCCACACGGTTGGACATGGTAGGAATTTCCAGCTCCTGACAGATTTTTTCCATCCACTTACTGCCGCTGCGGCCTACAGAAACAATACATTTATCACATTCATAGCTGTCCTTGGCAGTAATCACCCGATAACCATTAGCCAAAGTCTCCAGCTTTTCCACAGGTGTCATAAAGAAGAAATCCACTCTCTCCTGCAGCTCATTGTAGATATTTTCCAAGACAATATAGTTTTTGTCTGTACCCAGATGGCGTACAGAAGCATCCAGCAGCTTCAGCTTGTTCTGCATACAGGTTTTTTTTAGGCTGGTACCAGTGGTAGAATACATTTTAGTACCCTGACCACCATGGCTGACATTGATTTCATCCACATAATACATCAGCTCCAGAGCAGCCTCCTTGCCAATGTGCTCATAAAGAGTACCGCCAAAATCATTGGTAATATTGTATTTGCCATCAGAAAAAGCGCCTGCTCCCCCGAAGCCATTCATAATAGCGCAGGATGGACATTTGATACAGCTTTTGATTTTTTTGCCGTCAATAGGACATTTTCTTTGCTCCAAGGGACGGCCAGCCTCAAATACAGCCACCTTAATATCCTCATTTCCCTTAATCAGCTCATAAGCAGAAAAAATACCACCAGGGCCTGCACCAATAATAATAACATCGTATTTCATGTCAACACTCCTTATCCTACAACTAAAATGTACACTACAAAACTTGTGTCAAAGGGGTAATTTAAATTTACACACAAAAAAACCACCTAAAAAGTGTACTACAACCCAGCGGGTCATAGACAACTGTTCTCGGCAGCTGGTAGATACGCCCTTCCTTATCAAGAGCTTATATAACCTAAAAAATGATACCAAAAAAGAACTACCTTGTCAAGGGGGGATTTTTGCACAATAAAATGACGCCGGAGCTCCGACGCCATACATTTCATTCTTTATTTTTCTATATTTTTTGTAAAATGACTCTTGAATTCCTCAGTAGCCACATAGTGCTTGATGAAATCCAAGAATCTTTTATCCATATCGCTGAGCTGTTTATTGCGTCCCCAGTAAAGGCAGATATTAACCTTGAGAGGCGGGGTCAGCTGTCGGCGTACAAAGATGGTTTCCTCATTGGTAACAAAATCCGGCAGCACGGAGATACCCAGTCTATTGCCCACCAGCTGTTTAATGGTTTTCAGCTGGGTGGTACACAGGAGAATATCCGGTATATAGCCTCTTTCCACACACCGCTCATATACATGCTGATACTGATAAGTATTAGATTGCTGCATGATAAAATGTTCATTCTTCAAATCGTCAAAGCTGATATTTTCCTTGCGGGCCAGGGGCAGCTCAGGGCTGACACAAAGACTCATATTGTCTGTCATAATCAACATCTGATTATCCTTAGTATCACCTCGGCTGGAAAAGATAATACCGAAGTCCAGCTCACCAGAATCAGCCTTTTCCATTACCTCTGTAGAATCTCCATATTCCCGCACATCCAGATTCATATCAGGGTACATAGCCTTGAAGCTGGTGAAAAGATCTGGAAATAGATAGGCCTCTACCATAGGAGGAATACCAAAATGCACTGTTCCCTGTTTTTCCAGCTGAAAGCGCTCCATATCCCTGTAGGTATCCTCTACTGATTTCATGATTTGTTCCGCATGAAGCAGAAATGCCTTGCCCTCATTGGTAAGGGTAACATGCTTTTGCCGCCTATCTATCAAAGTCAGCTTCAGCTCCGTTTCCAAGGACTTGATAGCCTTGGTAACGGAAGGTTGGGAAACATGCAGCTCTTCTGCCGTGCGGGTAAAATTTTTCAGGCGGCTCAGAGTACAAAAATACTCCAATTGTCTAAAATCCATATTGCAAACACTCCCTATTGTTACATTACCAGCAAAGAAAACGTGGTATTGTGAAAAGTATTTCTTCCCTTGCTGCTAGTTTTAGTTTTTATAGGACAGGCCTCGCCATAAGCATATAAACCTGACATCTCCACACCCTCTGGTATCATATCTACATAGGCAAGGCTTTCATCATGTATAGCATTGGTATAGCTCATAAGTCTGGAGGCACAGGAGGTAACCATAAGAGTATGATAGCTTTGAGGATTATTCTTTGCAATACCTTCTAAGCAATCATGGACTACACTTGCCACCGAGTCATGAATCCCCTCTACATCCAGAATCCCTACCTGCAGCTTGGCTCCTACAGGTATTTTACCCCAAAATTTGGCTGTTCCTCTTTTCTTATCCACATGAAAAAGGTGTCGCAGGCATTGTATTTCCTCTCCGGCTTCAGTTTCAAAGGAAATCTTGAAAGGAGTATTGAGGTAATCCTGAGCATTATCAAAATTAAAAACCATGCCAGCTTTGGTCAAAGCCTCCACAAAAGGCACACCATCCAACTCTAAAACCTGATTGCCTTCGGCACGGGTGACAATGCTTTCGTAATCAATAGCCGTATCCACATGAAACCCACTGGACATAACTGGTTGGATGTTGCCACTGATAGCTATAACTGCCGCACCATATTGAAATACATGACCATTGCACACAAAGCGACAGTCCTCCACAGCAAAATCATCTGATGCCATGGCGCCATATACTGGTACCCCCTCGGATAAGGTATCCAGAGTATCTACAAAATCATCTCCCGCCATGTCTAAGCTTGGATTGCCATAGGTCAAAAGAAGCTTTGGTTTTTCATCTAGCTGATTAACCAAGTTATGATAAACCTGACCCATAGCCTCCTTTACATGCTCAGGCTTCAGTTCTCCTGTACTACCCACAGCAAAGCGGCAATCATCAGCAGAGAAAAAATGTAAGGAAATACCCTCTCTTTTTACACCTTTCATGGTAAATATAAATGAGGCAGTAACTCCTATAATAGGTATGGCAAATACTTCCGTCAGCAAAGACGTTAATTCTTCCAAATCAGTATCTGGATGGGCAAAAAGCAGTCCTGCACTATGCTGCTGAAAATCAAATCCCTGGCATTGCTTTTGCAGCTCTGCCACAGCCCTTTCTAGATCATCTATTTCTTCAGTAAATAATGCTACTGATTTCAAAATTCTCACCTCTAATATTATGATTTATTGGCATTTTGCCATTGTATCATAAGTTTCTCCAGAGTATCATAATCAAATTCCCCACAGGCATCTTTCATTTGAGACAACAGCTTCTGTCTATCACTGTCAAGCTGGCATCCCAGCAATTCCTGCAGCACTTCTTCCAATCTATCAAGATCATAATCCTCTAATGCTTCCTGCAATTGAACAGTTTTTTCTGATAACTGTTCCGAGGATATGGAAGATAAGTTCTTCTCCTGCTTTGGCAGAAAAAGCTCCTCAGCAAATTTTTCACTAATGTAGGTCAACAAGGCACTATACTGAGCTAAAAGCCTGTCAAAATTTCGATAAATATACTGATAATCTCCTGATTTCCCTGCATTTTCATGAGCCTTGGCCATTTCAGCCAACTGCTTTTGGCCAATATGAGCTGCTACAGATTTGAGCCCATGTACCTCAATTGTATATCTTGGCCAATCCTCTGCCTCCAGCAGCTCCATAAACAGCTTAAGCTTTTTGTGTCCCTCAGTATAAACCTGCATAAGAATATCCCGATCCACCTCATCCATTCTGCTGGTAAAAGGTTTATCCAGCTTATAAATAGAATCCGAAGGCAGAAAACTGCGCAGACATTCATCCAATTCCTTATCCCCTAGAGGCTTGGACAAATATCCCTGAAAGCCTAGCTGGAGATACTCATCCTGCACACCAGCCACTGCATTGGCGGTAAGAGCCACCACCACGTCCTTTTCATGGCTAGGCAGTAATCTAAGCTTTTGCAAGGTTTCCACCCCGTCCATAATAGGCATCATATGGTCCATAAAGACAATGTCAAAATGCTGCTGTTTTAGCAGTTCCAAAGCCTCATAACCACTTTCTGCAGTTACTACCTGGATTCTATAAGGAGACAGCATACCCTCTGCCACCTTGAGATTTACCTTGTTATCATCAACCACCAATACCTTGGCCTTTTCCGCAATAAAAGTATATTGGAAAAGCTTTTCCTGATTTTGGATATCCCCCTTGCCTATGGTGCCAATAGGAGTCCAATCATCTACCTGATTCACCATAGTCCAGCTAAATACGCTGCCCTGACCATAAACACTTTTTACCCCTAATGCACCACCCATAGACTCACATAGACGACGGCTGATGGCCAAGCCTAAGCCAGTACCCTCAATAGACCTGTTTCTTCGGGTATCTACTCGCTCAAAGCTGGAAAACAGCTTGTCCAAATCCTGGGGCTTTATGCCAATGCCAGTATCTGCCACACTGCCATATATCTTTACTGTATTGTCATCCCCAAGCCTTCTACAGCCCATGCGGAGCGTAATAGTACCCTCCTGGGTAAATTTCACCGCATTATTCAAAAGATTTACCATTATCTGCTTGATGCGGATTTCATCCCCAATCAGGCCACGAGGCATTTCGGGATCAATCTGTAACACAAAAGAGACTTTGCTATCCTTTAGCTTAATGCGAATAATAGCAGCTACATCTACCAAAAGAGAAGCCAATTGGAAGGATGAATTTATCAATTCCATTTTGCCTGCCTCTATTTTGGAGAAATCCAAAATATCATTAATAATAGTCAAAAGAGAGGTAGATGCATTCTTTATGAGAATGGCATTTTCCCTGGCAAATATATCTGTAGTATCTCGAATAATAAACTCCGCCATGCCATGAATGGCATTCATAGGGGTTCTTATTTCATGGGACATATTGGCCAAAAAGCTGCTTTTTGCTTTATCAGCAGTTTCAGCTTTTTCCTTGGCGGAAATGATATCTGTAATATTCACCATAATCAGCATGAGGCATTTTTCCCCTTCCCCTATGCCTTTTACTGGGTGAATATAGACATCATAGAATTCCTGCCTTTCCACATTTAATTTCTCAATGTAGTGAATCTCCCGCTGCTCTGTCAAAGCAATCTGACACACAGACTCCAAATGCTTGCATTCAGGATATTCCATGACACCATGAAAGACTGTAGCAATAGGCAATCCGTCATTAATTTCCTCAGTGGTGTACTGGCCTACCTGATAATATTGCTCTGTAGCCAAAAGTGTCTTAAGCTGACTATCCAACATAATGGAAATATTAGGAGAATTCTCCACAAACATTCGTGTATAGTATTCCTGTCGTCCTTTTTTGGCCTCACTAAACTCTCGGAATCTATTGGCCTGCTCGTTCATGGTAGAAAGGATATTGTTCTCACGATGGAGACGCTTTACCTCCCGATGAGCCTTTTTTAATTCCAGCTTTAGCTGACGAATTTCTTCCTGTATATTATCATCCATGACCTCTTCCTCAGTCCATATATTTCGTTATGGTATCCAACAGATGGGATATATCAAAAGGCTTGTGGAGCATGGCTTTTATGCCTGCCTGTCGGCCTTGTTCCTTGGTTTCTGCATCCTCATCTCCTGTCAGCATTACTACAGGAATCTTGGCCAGCCTTTCATCTCCCTGCAGTATTTGCAACAGCTGGAAGCCATCCATCTCTGGCATCATCACATCCAAAAGAATCAAATTTGCCTGATTTTCCTCCAGATACTTCAAAGCCCGCTGTCCAGATGGTACCAATATGGGTTTCCATCCCTCCTGGGATTTAATGATTTTCCCTGCCAGCTTGAGATTTACGGCACTATCATCCACGACCAAAATTTTCTTTTCTTCCATATATATCGCCAACCCTGCTCTAATTTTATGCTCCTGCCGACTCTATTTCAGCAAGAAAGTCCTTAATTCCTTGCAATACCTTTTGGTAATATTGAGTAAATTCAATATGTTTAGCCACAAGATATGCCTGATTGCCCTCCTTGGCAGCATTTTCCAAAAGCCTAGCTTGCTGGGAAAGCTCCTCTGCCCCTATATAGGCCGCCGAACTCTTAATAGTATGCACATTCATCCTATATTGGGGCCAGTCCTGCCGTTGATAGTTCTCTTGCAAGGTTTTCAACTTGCTTTCCTCTGCAAACTCTTTCACAAGCTCCAAATAAAACGCCTCGTCATTCATACAGCGCTTTTTACCTTGCTCAAAATTCAAAAATTTCAAGCTGGATACTAATTTATCCAGACTTTTTAAAGCCTTTTTTTCCCTCATTACCGTCACCATACTATACATTTATTGCTGATATGTATTAATAACCCTTCAGCTATTCCTATTACCTATAATAGCCTAAAACCATGCTATTTTCAAGGGTAATTTGCCTATTTCCGGACAATAGAAAAGGACTGTCTCTCTGGCTTTTCTAATGCAAATCCGATTCGAATACTAGCATTAGGAAATCACCAGGGAAACAGTCCCAATTTAGTAGATTAAATTATTTGTGACCACTGCAATACGGACAGGAGCCTTCTTCTGCCCCAGTATTTTTATCCTTGTCATGATGTCCACTGCAGGCATCACAACCACAGCAATCATGCTTGCCCTCTACGAAATTGTGATATACATGACGGAGAGCAAAAGCCAGCAAAGCAGCTATAATCACTAGCAAAACCAAAGTCTGAGCATTCATTATATAGACCTCCTATCCTTATCACTGTATCAGATAACTTAGCTAAGCACCATCTGTAATAGAATGCTAACTTAATTATTTTAGAAGCCTAGCAGGCTGCCAATCTGATATACCAGCAGAGAAACAACCCAGGCCAGCACAAACATATAAACCGCAGCAAATACCATCCACTTGAAGCCACCAGCCTCTTTCTTGATAGTACCCAAGGCAGTTACACATGGAGTATACAGTTGAGAGAATACCATAAAGGCAATGGCGGACAATGGTGTAAAGGCATTGCCCATACCAGTCCCCAGCATAGCCTCAGCAGTCTCCACTGCATCCTCTGCCTCAGCA
This sequence comes from Anaerovibrio sp., assembly GCA_052272885.1. Lineage (GTDB taxonomy): Bacteria > Bacillota > Negativicutes > Selenomonadales > Selenomonadaceae > Anaerovibrio. Next base: position 9,198 of record DAVZJH010000040.1, read on the forward strand.
GAAATATCAGGCATACCATAGAGAATACCAATGGTAGATACAACAGACTCCTTGGCCAGAACACCAGAAAGCACGGCTGCACCTGCCTCCCAGTTGCCAAAGCCCTGGAAAACAAAGAGAGAACCAATCACAGAACCAATGGAGGCCAGGAAGCTGTCGTTCAGATCCTCAACCATACCCTCGCTGTTAAAGGCAGACAGGAACCAAAGAATTACACAGCCTAGGAAGATAATAGTACCGGCCTTAACCAGATAGCCCTTACCCTTATCCCAGGTCTCCAGCAGAACGGTTTTCATATCCGGCATACGATATGGAGGCAGCTCCAACAGAAAAGTGGAATTATCATCCTTGAATGTGGTGTGAGACAAAAGCTTGGTAGAAACAATAGCCATAACCACACCTACTACATACATGGCAAATACCACATTAGCAGCATCATCAGGGAAGAACATGGCAGCAAAGAGTGCCATAATTGGCAGCTTGGCACCGCAGGTCAGGAAAGGAGCAGCCATAATGGACAGCATACGATCCTTTTCCGTATCCAGGGCACGAGCACCCATAATGGAAGGAACGCCACAGCCAAAGCCCATCATCAAAGGCATAACACCCTTACCAGTCAAACCACAGCGACGCATAATAGGGTCCATAATGAAGGCTACGCGAGCCATATAGCCAGTGCCATCCAGGAAGCTCAAGCAGAAGAACAGAATGAAAATCAGTGGTACAAAGGTAATAACGGAACCCACGCCACCGATAATGCCATCGCAAACAAGGGACTGCATCCAATCAGCTACACCAGCATCTGCCAGAGTCTCAGAAGCCCAGCCTAGGAACTGGTCATTGACCAGCTCATCTACGAAGTCTGCAATAGGCTGACCAATCCATTCAAAGGTAATCTGGAAAACAGCATACATTATCAGCAGGAAAGCTGGAATAGCCAGAATACCGTTAGCCAGTACATGATCAATCTTCTCAGAGGTGGTAGTACCTACATTGGAGAAGGTAACAGACTCTCTAAGAATCTCATCGATAAAGCCATAACGCAGCTCAATCAACTGCTCTTGACGAGCTTTTTCATCAGTAATTGTGGCTTCAAGCTCCCTAACCTTGGCAATATGCTCCTGTAGCTTTTCACTTGGACCATAGCCATCCATGGAAATGGAGGTAAAGACATTCAGCATATTCTTTAGACTGCTGCCATCTCTAGCCACTGTAAGTAGTACAGGGAAGCCCAGGAATTTCTCCAGCTTTTTGACATCAATCTTGATGCCCCGCTTCTTGGCCTCGTCCTGCATATTCAGGTCAATAATCAAAGGAATGCCTTTTTCCAGCAGCTGCAGGGTTAAGAAGAGATTTCTCTCAATGTTGGAGGAATCCACCACATCTACAACCAAATCTGTATGATTCTCCATGAGGTAATCAATAACGATTCTCTCCTCTGGAGAACGGGCATTAACACTATATGTACCTGGCAGGTCCACAATCATAATATCCTTGTCATTATGACGAACATAACCTACCTTTTTATCAACAGTTACACCTGGCCAGTTACCAATCTTCTGACGGGCACCAGTCAGCTCATTAAAAATAGTAGACTTACCAGTATTGGGATTACCAGTAAGGGCTACAGACAAGCTTTCACTCATTTGCTAAAATCTCCTTCCCAATTAGATTGCTGTTACCTGAATCTGTTCTGCATCCTTACGACGAATAGCCAAATTGTAAGAACGCAAGCCAACTGCAATAGGATCTCCCAGGGGGGCGGAACGCAACACCTTAATTTTTGTGCCTGGCAGCATACCCATTGTCATTAGTCTTTCCTTGAGGCCGGATTCTCCAATGCTGTCTACGCGGAGAGTCATACCGGTCTTGCTATCTTTCAATGTCATAGCCAAATACCTCCAATGATAATGATACATGATTTCAAAATACATTGATAACTAATCTCAAAGTACTTTAATATGATAGCCTTTATCAGAATCATTGTCAATAGTAAATGAGATTTTTTCTTAATTTTTTTCTCCACGAATAATAGATAATAGTTCTTCCGTTTTCTCTTTGAGGAGAGCTATATTTCCTTTGGTTTCTACATTAAGGCGTAGTACAGGCTCTGTATTGGAATGGCGCAGGTTAAACCGCCAGCTGCCACAATCCACAGATAGACCATCCACATTGTCAATAGTCCCCATAGGACCATAAATTGACTTCACCTGTTGTATAAGCTCCTCTGCCATGGCCTGAGTTTCCACCTGAGTATTTATCTCGCCAGAGCAAGGAAACTGTGCCATAGCTTCGTTGACTAGAGAAGAAGCTGCCATTTTTCGCTTAGCTAACAGCTCTGTTATCAGCAGCCAAGGAATCATGCCACTATCGCAGTAGCCAAAATCTCTGAAATAATGATGGGAACTCATTTCTCCCCCATATACTGCATCTACCTGGCGCATTTTCTCCTTGATAAAGGAATGACCAGAACGGCAGATTACGGCTTCTCCCTTGTATTTTTCACAAATGTGCTGGGTATTCCAATATACTCTTGGATCATGAATGATGCGTTCCCCAGAGCTTTTGGCCAAAAAGGCTTCAGCCAGCAGACCTACCATATAGTAGCCCTCAATCATCATGCCCTCTTCATCAAAGAGGAAACAACGATCAAAGTCTCCATCCCAGGCTACGCCCAAATCCCCATGATATTTGCGAACCATCTGGGCGGTAATCTCCCTATTTTTGTTAAGCATAGGATTCGGCACTCCATTAGGAAAATGTCCATCCGGCTGACAATTTATGCGTATAAATTCAAAGGGCAGGATTTTTTCCAGTTCGTCCACCACAGCCCCAGCACTGCCATTGCTGGCATTAACTACAATCCGCATAGGTGGCAGGCTATCTACATCCACATAGCTGCAGAGATGGGTAATATATTCTGGCATAATATTATATTTTTCTACCTTACCTGTATGATTTTTATCTGTACTGCCATATGTTTCAGGCTCCATCTGGCACAGCTTTTCCAGCTCCTTAAGACCGGAAGCAGCAGATATAGGCTTGGCCTCGGGCCCTACCAGCTTAAAGCCATTGTATTCACCGGAGTTATGACTAGCTGTTACCATAATTCCACCTGCTAGGCCCAAATTGGCCACAGCAAAATACATAATTTCTGTACCGCATTGCCCAATATCCACCACCTGACAGCCAGATTCCTGCAACCCCTTTATCAGCTGTTTTTTCAAGATAGGACTGGACAGGCGTACATCACAGCCCACAGCTACCTTTAAAGACACTGCTTGTAGGCTATCCTTATCAGGGATTATCTGAGGAAAATATCTGCCAATTCGGTAGGCAAGTTTTTCATTTACCTGAACAGGATAAACACCGCGAATATCAGCACCACCAAAGGCTTTGCCTACATTCTGGATAATGTGCTTTTCCTTGTCCTTGGCAGAAATATCCTCCCCAAGCTGTACCTCCACCAGTTTCAGTTCCGTATCAGCAAAAACTGTGTGGCGTGTACCGGCTGGCATGGTAATGACATCTCCAGCCTTAACATTTTTTAGCTTGTCTTCAATCAGAGTGCGACCATGACCAGATACTACAATCCATACCTCATCTCGATGATGATGATTGTGATAATTCATAGATTTGCCAGGATTGAGGGTAACCTTGATGGTCATACTATGAGCATCTGCATCCAATACCCGATAACTGCCCCAGGATTTTTCGGCAAATCTGATGCCACTGGATATTTTTTCCACAAATGGTTTTATATGAGAGGAACGCTCCTTATCAGACACCAAAATTCCCTCAGGACTGGCTGAAATAATTACATCTTGCAAGCCCAAAGCCAAAACAGGAATCCCCAGCTCATTGACAATATGAACATTTTGGCAGGTATCCTCCATGGTTGCTTCCCCAATGGTAAATTCCTCCATTGCTTCAGACAGAGTATTCCAAGTTCCCAAGTCTTTCCATTGGCCCTTGAAGCGCATAACCTGTATAAGAGGTTCTTTCTCCACCACCGCATAGTCAAAACTGATTTTAGGCAACTGGGCATATTTATTGTATAAATCCTGATAATCCACAAAATCAATCAGCTCATGACCACGATTTAGCAAATACTTTAGCTGAAAGGCAAAAATACCACCATTCCACAAAGCTCCCTGCTGAATATAGGCCTGGGCAACCGCTTCAGAAGGCTTTTCTTTGAAGGTTTGTACCTTGCTAACAGCATTGGCATCGGCAGGAATAATATAGCCATACTTTTCGCTAGGATAGGTAGGCTCTATACCCATAAGTACAAGATTAGCCTCACCCTTGGTAGCTTGTTTGGCCAGCTGACCAATAGCAGAAAAATAGTCCTGCTCCACATAGGGATCTACAGGACAAATTACTACTGGCTCCTCCAAAGACACCTTTTCCACATCAGCTAGATAAGCTGCCGCCAACACAATAGCAGGAAAGGTATCCCGCCGACATGGCTCCACGGAAATTCCCACCTGATTGCCCAGCTGATTCACAATAGAAGACACCTGAGATTTGGAGGTGGCAATAGTCACCTTGGCCTCTGGCATAGCCGCCTGAATCTGACCATAAACCCGCTGCACCATAGACTGATACTCCCCTGTATCAGTCTTGAATATCTTGATAAACTGTTTGGAACGAATATCATTGGACAAAGGCCACAGCCTTTTCCCTGAACCTCCAGAAAGCAAAACTATATGCATATGCCTGTTTTCCCCTTTTCTTTATTTTTATACATAGATATAAGACAAATTTTATATACATTGTTATTACCATAATAGCATAATAGTATCTTTATCTCAATTCTATTATACTGTTTAAGTTAATTATAATATAGTTTGCTACTATTTCGTGGCACTGTGCAAAACATGACGCTTGACGATGTTATTCCAGTGTTATATAATTAGTTTTACATATTAGTCGTAAAAAAGTAAATCTAATTGGAGGTTTTTGCTATGGCTATAATTGATATAATCACGCGACAATTTAATATTGCCAATGATGAACATTATGATTTAGGTTTGCCTAAACAAAAAATTTATGCTATGTGCAACCTTAGAGGTGGCATTGGCAAAACAACACTTACATTTAACCTTAGCTATCTTACTGATAATCTTTTAGCTGTAGATACATGTCCACAGGGAAATCTATCATTTTTTTATGACAATAATTATTACAGTGGCAGGCAAACAAATGTAAAAGATATTTTATTGCCATACCTTGTTCCTGGCTTGGGCAAGGCAAGCCATGTTGCCTCTTACATTGGTGCCACTAATAATTATTTCTCTGAAAAAAACAGCTATTATATCCCCTCCTCAGAAGAGTTATATTTACTGCCATCTCAACTTATAACAGCTATAAATCAAACATCAACACTGCAATATCCACAGCGTGATGAAGCACTTCAAAGCATTCTTTTTTCATTAAAAAATGAAATTTTAAGAGAATTAGCTGAAAACAATCTCGATAAATGCTTGATTGACACTTCTCCTTTCTTTGCAGGAGCAACACAATTAGCATGGTATGCAGCGGATGCTCTCATTATTCCTGTACGTACTGACCAGCAATCTATTAACTCACTAGAATTGCTAATCAATACTCTAAGCAGCCCACAAAGCGAGTTTAGAAAATATATTCCTAGTGATATGCAAACACCAAAAATTCAAATGGTGGTACTAACACATTGTGGGTGGTCTACGGTAGCTGGTGCGCGAAATGAACCTAATCAGCAAACTAAAGTCTATCTCAAAAAAGTATATGATATTCTTTCCAAACATCGTAGTCTTCTTACAACAGATAACCCAGACAATCACTTGTTTATGCTAGATGATTTTCTTGGTTCTGGTAGAATATCTTCCGTAGAATCCAAACCTATTGCATTACTTCAAGAAGGCGAGACCAAAACCATTGATAGAGTAAAAGTCTGTGTTAACAGATCTGTTACCAAATGCAAAAATCAGCTTAATTTCATTTCAAATCAACTTTGGTAAAATATCCATTAATTTTTCTAAATTCATATAGACATAGGAAAATGGTCACCAGCCTGTTATATAGGCTGATGACCATTTTAGTATTATCCTTTTTTGCTACTTTCAGGCTATTACCTCTCGGCACGCATAGGATTTTCTAAAAAATCCTTATAGGCCAGCTTTAGGCCTTCTTCTAATTCTGTACGATATGTCCACCCCAAAGCCTTTGCCTTGGATACATCCAAAAGCTTTCTAGGTGTACCATTAGGGTTGGAGGTATCCCAATGAATTTCTCCCTGATACCCAACAACGGAGGCCACCAGCTCTGTTAACTGACGAATGGTAAGCTCCTTGCCTGTACCAGCATTCACAGTTTCATTACCACTATAATTATTCATAAGGAATACACAGAGATTGGCCAAATCATCCACATAAAGAAATTCCCTGAGAGGACTACCATCTCCCCAGCAGGTAACAGACTTAGCCCTAGCCAGCTTGGCTTCATGGAACCTGCGAATCAGGGCAGGCACCACATGGCTATGAGTAGGATGATAATTATCATTTGGTCCGTAGAGATTGGTAGGCATTACAGAAATATAATCCGTACCATATTGACGATTGAGAAATTCACAATACTTCAAGCCGCTGATTTTGGCCAAGGCATAGGCCTCATTGGTTTTTTCCAACTCACTGGTCAAAAGACAGCTCTCTGGCATAGGCTGAGGGGCCATCCGAGGATAAATGCAGGAAGAGCCTAAAAACTCCAGCTTGCGACAGCCATTACGCCAGGCTGCATTAATTACATTCATTTCCAGGAGCATATTATCATACATAAAATCCGCCAAAGCCTCTGAATTGGCTACTATACCGCCTACCTTGGCAGCAGCCAAAAATACATACTCAGGCTTTTCCTGGGCAAAAAAACGCTCCACGGCATCCTGACGGCACAAATCCAACTCACTATGAGTTCTGGTAATAATATTAGTATAGCCCTGACGCTGCAGCTCTCGCACAATAGCAGAACCTACCATGCCTCTATGACCAGCCACGTAAATTTTTGCGTTTTTCTCCATCATTTTACAACGCCCTTTTCCAAATATTCCTCAAGATTGGTACGAATATGTTCTTCTGCCCGCTCTACAGCTACCTTTTGCATATCGTGCTCTACCATAATCCTTACTAATTCCTCAAAGGAGGTTTTGACAGGATTCCAGCCCAACTCCTTCCTAGCCTTGGAAGGATCACCCCAGAGATTTACTACATCGGTAGGACGATAAAAATCAGGACTAACCTCCACTAATACCTCGCCTGTAGCCTTGTCAATGCCCTTTTCTTCCAAGCCTTCTCCCTTAAACTCTAATTCAATACCTGCATAGTGGAAAGCCAGCTGACAAAATTCTCGAACGCTATGCTGCACACCAGTAGCAATAACAAAATCCTCTGGCTGGTGATGCTGGAGAATCAGCCACATACATTCCACATAATCCTTGGCATAGCCCCAATCCCGCAGACTATCCAAATTGCCTAGATACAGCTTGTCCTGTTTGCCCTGAGCAATGCGACTGGCTGCCAAGGTAATCTTGCGAGTAACAAAGGTCTCCCCCCGCCGCTCTGACTCATGATTAAATAAAATACCTGAGCAGGCAAACATGCCATAAGCCTCCCGGTATTCCTTGGTAATCCAAAAACCATATTGCTTGGCAACAGCATAGGGGCTGTATGGATGGAATGGGGTATTTTCGTTCTGAGGCACCTCCTCCACCTTGCCATATAGCTCTGAGGTAGAAGCTTGATAAACCCGACAGGTTTTGGCCAAACCACAAAGCCGTACTGCCTCCAATACTCTCAATACACCAGTAGCATCAATATCTGCCGTAAATTCCGGCACGTCAAAGCTAACCTGCACATGACTCTGAGCAGCCAAGTTGTAGATTTCATCTGGACGAACAGTGCCTATCACCGCCATAAGACTCATGGAGTCCCCCAAATCACCATAATGGAGATGAAAACGCTCCTGCCCCTCCAAATGAACAATCCGCTCACGATAATCCACCGAGCTACGGCGAATCACACCATGCACATCATAACCCTTATCCAGCAAAAATTCCGCCAGATAAGAACCATCCTGCCCAGTCACACCAGTAATCAAAGCCTTCTTCATATATTAATCAACACTCCTATTAATGAAAAATTACTCTAATAGATAGCAGTTTACCTAATTAAATCCCATTTTATATAGTTGCTTGATAAATCTTGTTCAATTTGCACTTGCAATCTACCATTATTATTTA
>DAVZJH010000041.1:0-16597 GCA_052272885.1 Anaerovibrio sp.
AAAAAAATTGCATAGCCAATAATAAAATTTCATGATATAATGGCAGAGTGTTTTGAGTAACAATTTCTAATCTGTATTTGAGGTGACAGTTTTTGGAGGTTTATTTAGCGGAAAATCTTGGCTTCTGTTATGGAGTAAAGAGAGCAATTCAGCTGGCTGAGGATTCTGTTTCCCCTGATACCTGTTCCTACACACTGGGGTCCATAATTCACAATCCCCAGATGGTGGCCAGGCTGGCAGAGGAAGGAATTGGCAAAATCGAATCACTGGATGAGATTCAGTCTGGCACAGTAATTGTCCGTTCTCATGGTGTTGGCCCTCATGTCTATGCAAAGATAGAGAAAAAGGGGCTGGGATTGGTGGATGCTACCTGTCCTCATGTGAGAAAGGCTCAGAGTGCTGCCAAGCAGTTGGCAGATGATGGGTATCAGGTGGTTATTGTAGGAGATAAGAATCATCCTGAGGTACGCAGTATTCTGGAATGGGCAGGAGAAGGTGCGGTTGCTGTTAATACTGAGGAGGAAGCAGATGCTTTACCACGGTATGGCAGGCTTGGTATTGTATCCCAGACAACCTTTTCGGGAGCAAAATTCAGAAAGATTGTGTCCAAGATGTTGGATCGATCCTCGGATATAAGGATTCTGAGAACTATCTGCACCGCTACAGATCAACGCCAGGCGGCAGCTGTCAAGCTGGCAGGCCAGGTGGATGTTATGATTGTGGTAGGAGGCAGAAATAGTGCCAACACCACAAAGCTGGCCCAGCTTTGTCAAGAGAAGTGTAAAACATACCATATCGAAACGGCTGATGAGGTTTGTGACGAGTGGTTTGCTACAATAAAAAAAATTGGTATTACAGCAGGTGCATCTACGCCTGACTGGATTATCAAGGAGGTTTACGAGAAGTGTCAGAAGAAATGAACATGGAAGCTCTGTTAGCAGCTGAGGAAGAATCTATTAAGGAGATAAATGAGCACGATTTGGTAGATGCTTTAGTAGTTGCAGTAAATGACAACGAAGCTATTGTAAATATCAAGGGCAATAAGAACGATGTTCCTATTGCAAAGCATGAGCTGGCTGATCCAGCACCTGAGTCTGCTAAGGATGTTGTAAAGGTTGACGATGTAATTGAAGTTCTGGTCGTTTCCAAGGGCGGCGAGAATGGTCTGGTTGTTTCCAAGGTAAAGGCTGATCGCCTTGCTTGCTGGAAGGAGCTGGATGGTATTGTAGAGAAGGCAGAGCCTGTTGACGCTGAGATTACTCAGGTTGTTAAGGGTGGTCTGGTTGCTCGTGTAATGGGTGTTCGCGCATTCATTCCTGCATCTCAGGTCGATCTGCACTATGTAAAGGATTTGGAGAGCTATGTTGGTCAGACTGTAAAGGCTCTGCCACTGGAGCTGGATATCCGCAAGCAGCGTCTCGTTCTGTCCCGCCGTCAGGTTCTGGAGACTGAGCGCGAGGCTAACCGCGCAAAGGTATTCGAGACTATTCACGAGGGTGATGTAGTTGAGGGTACTGTAAAGCGTCTGGTTGACTACGGTGCATTCATTGATATTGGCGGTGTAGACGGTTTGGCTCATATTTCCGATCTGTCTTGGAGCCGTGTAAAGAAGCCTGCTGATGTTCTGCAGGAAGGTCAGGTTCTTCAGGTTAAGGTTAAGAACATTGATCCAGAGGCTGGCCGTATTTCCCTCTCCGTTAAGGAGACTATGCCAGATCCATGGTTGGAGAAGGCTGAGAAGTACACTGAGGGTTCCATTATCAGCGGTACTATCATTAAGCTCACCGACTTTGGTGCATTCATGGAGATTGAGCCAGGCTTTGATGGCCTGATTCCTATGGGCGAGCTGGCAACCAAGCGCATCAACCGTGCTGATGAGGCTGTTGAGCTGAACCAGAAGGTTAATGTAAAGATTCTTCACATTGATATGAAGAGAAAGCGTATTTCCCTCAGCATTACCAAGGCTAACAACGGTGAGGCTGCAGAGTAATATCTGCTAAAAACAAAGATTTTTATGTAAGGAGTGGTGGTAACATCACTCCTTATTTACAGTTAGAAAATAGTACAGGCAGTTTAGACCGGCGGGAGAAGATATAGTAAGCAATGAAAATGTATGGTAAAATATTGACAGTACCGGAGGGGAGTCTGGCAGAGGAGCTGGAGCTGGTTCCGGGAGATAAGATTCTGGAAATCAATGGCATGAAGCTGCGGGATATTATTGATGTCAGCTTTGCCTTTGCCTGTGAAGAGGTAGAGATGCTAGTGGAGCATGAGGATGGCCAGCAGGAGCTTTTTGAGTTTGACAAGGATTATGACGAGGAGCTGGGAGTAGAGTTTGAATCTGCTGTTTTTGACGGCATTAGACATTGCGCCAATAACTGCTATTTCTGCTTTGTAGATCAGGTAGCTCCCAATATGCGGGATAGTCTGAATATCAAGGATGATGACTATCGCATGTCCTTTTTGTATGGCAATTTCATTACCCTGACTAATATGGTGGACAGGGATTTTCAGCGCATTAAGCAATATCATCTTTCCCCCTTGTTTGTTTCTGTACAATGTACCAATCCGGAGCTGCGGAAGCAGATGCTGCGGTGTAAGACGGCAGACCGTCTTATGAGCCAGCTGGAAAAGCTGGAGGCTGCCGATGTGGAATACCATACTCAGATTGTTTTGTGTCGGGATTTGAATGATGGGGCGGAGCTGGATAGATCCATTCAGGATATTATGGCTAGACAGCCCTATGCTCAATCTATGGCTGTAGTGCCAGTAGGGCTGACCAAATTCCGTCAGGATTGCTATCCGCTGAAAAGCTTTGATGCCGAAAGTGCTGGCCGGGTGGTGGATCAGGTGGAGCAGTATCAAATTCGTCAGCGAGCCAAGGATGGCAGAACCTTTATCTATCTGTCTGATGAGTTTTATTTGCTGTCTGGCAGGTCTTTGCCACCAGCAGAATATTATGATGGATTTCCTCAGCTGGACAACGGCATAGGCTTGGCAAGAAGCTTTATTGAGGATTTCAAAATGGCAGCCGAGGAGGCTCAGCAGGAGGAGAGAGAGGCCTATACCAAGCCTGTTAAGCTGGCAGTGGTATCTGGTACTTCTATTGCGCCACTGTTGAAACGGCTGGCAGATTCTCTGCAGCTGGCTAATGCTGAAATTACTATGGTGCCGGTGGTTAATAATCATTTTGGTTCCACTGTTAATGTTTCTGGTTTGCTGACAGCCCATGATATGCTGTCAAGCCTCAAGGGCATTGATAAGCAGGTGGATGGAATTTTGATTCCTGAATCTTCCCTGCGGACTGGTGATAATGTTTTCCTGGATGATGTAAGTCTGGAGGACTTTTGCCAAAGCCTGTCCTGTCGGGTGGAAACTGTGGCAGGGGGCAATGATTTTTATACTGCTCTGGCTGATTGGCATAATTATAGCGGTGTAGGAGCAGGCAATGCTTCGTATATGTGGCAGAGCAATGCAGCCTATACCAAGAGAGGAGGAATGTTAAATGAGTAAGCCTATAGTTGCTATTGTAGGCCGTCCAAATGTGGGCAAGTCTACTCTTTTTAATCAGATTGGCAAAAGACGGGTGTCTATTGTTGATGATATGCCGGGGGTAACCCGGGATCGTATCTATATGGAGGCTGAATGGCTGAATCATAATTTTACCATGATAGATACAGGCGGTATTGAATTTGAGGATACAGATCATATTCTTAAGTCCATGCGTCAGCAGGCGCTGGTGGCTATGGAGGAGGCCGATGTAATCGTATTCGTGGTAGATGGCCGCTCTGGCTTGACTACTGCTGACGAGGAAGTAGGCCGTATGCTGCGGAATACCAAAAAGCCTGTTATTGTAGCGGTAAATAAGATAGACAGCCCACAGCTGGAGGCAGCTATCTATGAGTTCTACAGCCTTGGACTGGGGGATCCTATTGGCATTGCTGCATCTAATTCCATTGGTTTGGGAGATTTGCTGGATGCGGTAGTGGCAGCTTTCCCAGAAAATACCGGGGAGGACAAGGATGAGGATGAAATCAGCATTGCGGTTATTGGCCGTCCAAATGTAGGCAAATCCTCCATTGTTAATGCTTTGATTGGTGAGAACCGGGTTATTGTCAGTGATGTGGCTGGTACTACCAGAGATGCCATTGATACCCATTTTGTTACAGATGGCATTAAATTTATGCTGATTGATACAGCAGGTATGCGCCGTCGTGGCAAGATTGATGAAGCTATTGAGCGGTATAGCGTTATGCGTTCTCTGCGGGCTGTGGATAGAGCTGATGTAGTGCTGATGGTAATTAACGCCGAGGAGGGCATTACAGAGCAGGACAAGAAGATTGCCGGCTATGCTCATGAATCTGGCAAGGGCGTTATTATTGTGGTAAACAAATGGGATGTATTCCCAGATAAGGACGACAAGTCTACTCTGCGGTTTACTGAGGATCTTCGTGATGAAATTGGCTTCCTGCAGTATGCTCCTGTAGTATATACCTCTGCCTTGACTGGTCAGCGTATTCATAGGATTACGGAGCTGGTAAAATATGTAGCAGATCAGCAGTCCATGCGTATTCAGACCAGCGTGCTGAATGAATTGATTCGGGATGCTGTATCCGTTAATCCGCCACCATCCCATCGTGGCAAGCAGCTGAAGATTTTCTTTATGACTCAGACAGATATTCAGCCACCAAAGTTTATTGTCTTTGTTAATGATCCTGAGTTAATGCATTTTTCCTATCTGCGTTTCTTGGAAAACCGTCTCCGGGAAAGCTTTGGCTTTGAGGGAACTCCTTTGAAGCTGATTGTCCGGGGCCGGAAGGAAGAGGAGGATTATTGATATGTTGGGATTTATCGTTGCGGCAGTAATCAGTTATGTTTTAGGCTCCATTCCCAATGGCCTGCTGTTGGGCAAGGGAATTTGGGGGGTGGATTTGCGGCAGCATGGCAGTGGCAATATAGGAGCTACTAATGCCTGGCGCACCATTGGCAAGGCTGGCGGCTTTAGTATTTTCTTTCTGGATATGCTAAAGGGGGCCATTAGTGCTTATTTGGGACTCCATCTTGGCGGCAGTGAGCTGGCAGGGATTATCTGCGGTCTGTTGGCTATTGTGGGACATTCCTGGTCTCTATTCCTTGGCTTCAAGGGAGGCAAGGGGGTAGCTACTGGCCTTGGTGTTATTGCTACTCTGATGCCTTGGGTAACTATTATTGTATTCCTAGTATGGCTGGCTATTGTAAAGGCTACAGGCTATGTATCTCTAGGCTCCATTGTGGCGGCTGTATTGGTGCCGGTACTGGCTTTGTTTATGGGGCTTCACACAGACTTTCTGGTTCTGGGCCTGATTGCAGCGGTATTTATTGTTTATCGACATAAAAGTAACATTGACCGTTTGTTAAATGGCACAGAAAGCAAGATAAAATCTGGGGGACATCATATAAAATAATCCCGTGTCCTATCTGTAGGGTTTGACAGCTCCTGTCCTCTCATGGGGCAGGAGCTGATATTTTTATGGCAAGAATGGTGAGATAATGGATAAGTATCGTATTGTACCAGAAAATTGCAAACGTCTAGGACAGCTGCTGGCAGGTATGGAGCAGACTGCTCAGGAGGGTAAAATGCTGGATGCAGCAGTTATTCGCCATGTGGAAATAACTCCGGCCCGAAATATGTGGGAGCTGCTTATCTGGTCCTTGGATAAATTGCCAGAGGAATTGCTGGACAGAGGACGGGACTATGTAACTGCCAAGCATGGACTGCAGGAGGTGCGGTTCTATACTACTGTTATCAAGCTGGAGAAGGTGCTGGAGCAGAAATGGGAACAGCTGGTGGAGTTTGTCACCAAGGGGGATCATGCGGCCAAGGTTATTTTGGACCAATCCCGCCGGGTTTATGGACAGAATGAAATTCTTTTGCAGGTTCAGGGAGACTTTGCCAGGTATTTGCTGGAAAAGCACAAGGTTCTGAACAAGCTGCGGGAGGGTACAGAAAAGCTGATTGGTTATCCTGTGGCCTTGCAGTGTCAGGCAGTATATGAGGCCATAGATGCTATTCGCCAGCATATGCCACCAGAGGACCCGGCTTATTTGGAGGCGCTGAAAAGAGCGCAGACTGAGCCAAAGGTGCCAGTAGCTCAGGGGGGAGGCGGCTCAGATTATGGCAAGCCTGCTGGCCCTCAGCCAGTACAGCCATATAATGCAGGTAATGCTTCTGGAAACAGCAAGACTAGCGGAGATAACAAGGGCGGCAAAAAATATCGCCGTCGTCAGCTGGTTATTGGGGCCGAGGATTCCCCTCTGGTATTTGGCGAGGGCATAGTAGGGGATATAACTCCTATTAATCAACTGCAGGGAGAAATCCGCTCCGTTATTGCCCAAGGCTATATTGGCGGCGTTGATGGCAAGGAATTTGCTAATACCAATATGCTGTTGTTTTCTCTGGCTGATAGCACTGAGGGCATTAGCTGTAAGATATTTATCAGGGAGCATGAGGGCTATGAGGTGGTTCTAGGCCGTTTGAAAAAAGCGGCTAAGTCTGGCGGTGTCATTAAGGTTAAGGGGGCTGTCCGCTACGATACCTATAGCAATGATTATAGTCTGATGCCTGATTCTCTGATGCTGGTGGAGCAGGAGGCTCGTCAGGACAAGTCTGAGGAAAAGCGGGTGGAGCTTCATTGCCATACCAATATGAGTTCTATGGATGCGGTTTCTTCCGCCAAGGCCCTGATTAAGACTGCGGCCAAATGGGGCTGGCCAGCTATTGCCATTACGGATCATGGCTGTGTTCAGGCCTTTCCAGATGCCATGTCTGCTGCCAAGGATGCAGGTATCAAGGTTATCTATGGTGTAGAGGGTTATCTGGTTGGTGAGGATTATAAGCAGAAAAGGGCTCACCATATTATTATTCTAGCCAAGAATCCTATTGGCCTGCGAAATCTTTACAAGCTTGTTTCCATGTCCAATCTGCGCTTCTTCTTCAAGCGTCCTAGATTGCCAAAGCAGCTGATTCAGGAGTATCGGGAGGGCTTGATAATTGGCTCTGCCTGTGAGGCGGGAGAGTTGATGCGGGCTATTGTGGCTGGTGCCCCAGAGGAGGAGCTTTTGGAGATTGCCTCCTTTTATGATTATCTGGAAATCCAGCCTATTGGCAATAATGAATTTCTTGTGCGGGAGGAAGCTTTTCCAAATATAAATAGTGATGAGGATTTGATAAATCTCAATCTCAAGGTGGCAGAGCTGGCTAAAAAGCTGAACAAGCCTTTGATTGCTACCTGTGATGTGCATTTTCTTAATCCAGAGGATTATATTTACCGGGCTATTCTTATGAAAGGCACCGGTTTTAAGGATGCGGATAAACAGCCTCCTTTGTTCCTGCGGACTACAGAGGAAATGCTGGCGGAGTTCCAGTATCTTGGTCAGGAGGCAGCCTATGAGGCTGTTGTAACCAATCCTAGGAAAATTGCGGATATGGTGGAGAAGTTCAAGCCAATTCCTGATGGCTTGTATTCCCCTATGATTCCGGGAGCAGATGAGGCTATCAGGGATATGACCTATAGCAAGGCTCATGAGCTATATGGCAGTCAGCTGCCAGAGGTGGTGCAGGCCAGAATTGACCAGGAGCTAAAGCCAATTATTGCTCATGGCTTCTCCGTACTGTATCTCATTGCACATAAGCTGGTGCGGAAATCCAATATAGATGGTTATCTGGTAGGCTCCCGTGGTTCTGTAGGATCCTCCTTTGTGGCTACCATGACAGACATTACGGAGGTAAATCCTTTGCCTCCACATTGGCGTTGTCCTTATTGCAAGCATAGTGAGTTTGTGCTGGATGGCTCCTATGGATGTGGCTATGATTTGCCAGATAAGGAATGTCCTGTGTGTGGTACAAATATGCTCAAGGATGGTCACGAAATTCCTTTTGCGGTGTTCCTAGGTTTTGATGGAGAC
This sequence comes from Anaerovibrio sp., assembly GCA_052272885.1. Lineage (GTDB taxonomy): Bacteria > Bacillota > Negativicutes > Selenomonadales > Selenomonadaceae > Anaerovibrio. The sequence goes on from DAVZJH010000041.1 coordinate 7,945, forward strand.
AAGGTTCCAGATATTGATTTGAATTTCTCTGGTGAATATCAGCCTGTGGCTCATAAGTATACAGAGGAGCTTTTTGGTAAGGATAATGTATTCCGGGCCGGCTCTATTACTACGGTGGCGGATAAAACCGCCTATGGTTTTGTGAAGAAATACTATGAGGAAAAGGGACAGTCCAAGCGGGAGGCCTTTATTGGCCATATGGCTGCAGGATGTCAGGGGGTAAAGCGTACCACAGGCCAGCATCCGGCTGGCATAATGGTAGTGCCCCGGAATATGGATGTGCATTTCTTTACCCCGCTGCAGCATCCGGCAGATGATTTGACCTCGGAAACCATTACCACACATTTTGATTATCATTCCATCAGCAGCCGTTTGGTAAAGCTGGATATTCTTGGTCACGATGATCCTACGGTTATTAAAATGTTGGAGGATTTGACCCACAGGGACCCAAAGACCATTCCTTTTGATGATCCTGCTACTTTGAGTATTTTTAATTCTACTACAGCTCTGGGAGTAACCCCGGAGCTGCTGGGGGCTAATTCCGGCACCTATGGTATTCCAGAGTTTAGAACCAATTTTACCCGCCAGATGATTGATGACACCAATCCTAAATGTTTCAGTGATTTGGTGCGGATATCTGGCTTCTCTCATGGTACAGATGTATGGCTGGGCAATGCTCAGGATTTAATCAAGGCAGGTACCTGTACCCTGCAAAATGCAATTTCGGCCCGTGATGATATTATGATTTATCTCATGCACAGCGGTGTAGATCCACTGGCTTCCTTTAAGATTATGGAGCGGGTAAGAAAGGGCAAGGGGATTCCGGAGGATCAGGTGGAAATGCTGCGGGAAAAGAAAATTCCTGAGTGGTATATAGAATCCTGTCAGAAGATTAAGTATATGTTCCCCCGGGCTCATGCTACCGCCTATGTTATGATGGCCTATCGTATAGCCTTTTGTAAGGTTCATTATCCTCTGGCTTATTACGCTGCTTATTTCTCTATTCGTGCTGCGGCCTTTGATGCAGATATTATCTCTCTGGGGCAAAAGGCTGTGGAGGAAAAAATGGCGGAGCTGGAAGCCAAGGATAAGCTGGAGGCCAAGGAGGAGGAGCTTTATGTTGTTCTGCAGCTGGCCTGGGAAATGTATATCCGGGGATTTACCTGTCTGAAGGTGGATTTGTACCGCTCTAAGGCAAATAGATTTACCATGCTGCCAGAGGAAAATGCTATTTTGCCGCCTTTTACTGCTCTAGGAGGCTTAGGTAGTGTAGATGCTCATTCCCTGGAGGAGGAGCGGGAAAATGGGGAATATTCCTCAGTGGAAAATATGAAAAAGCGCACAGGTATAACCAAAACCTCTGTGGAAGCCCTGCGGAATCATGGCTGTCTGGCAGGTATGGAGGAAAGCGACCAGCTTAGTCTTTTTGGCTAAGGAGGAGATTTTCTAATCAAATTCTAATACTTCTGTCAGATGATTTTCAGCTTTGCAGGTTATATTGTTTACAGCAACACTAATTTGATTAGGGGAGGAAGCATTATGAAGAAGAAAATACTTATGATTTTGACGGTGCTGGCTATGTGTCTGGCTATCAATGGTGTGGCTATGGCAGCAGAGCCTGCTGTAGTTGCTGTAGAGGGCGCAGGAGCCTATACAGTAGCTCCAGATCAGGCTTCAGTGGAGTTTACTGTGGAGAATACCGCTAAGACTGTACAGCTGGCTCAGGCAGAAAACGCTCAGAAGGCTGCCCAGCTGTCTGCAGCCCTCAGCCGTCAGGGTATCTATAGCAAGGACATACAGAGCAGCTACAGCCTGCGTCCTGTCTATGACCGCAAGGAGTATAGCAAAATAGTTGGCTATACTGCGGAAAATACCTTCCGGGTAGTTGTTAATGATATTAACAAGCTGGGAGAAGTATTGGATGCAGCTATGGCTAATGGAGCTACCCAGATATCTGATGTAAGCTATGGCTTGAAGGATGAAAAGGCAGCCAGAAATGAGGCTCTCCGCAGGGCTGTGCTGGATGCTAGAAGCAAGGCTGATGTAATTGCTTCTACCTTGGGAGTAAAAATCATTGGTGTACGGCTGGTAACAGAGCAGGGAATCAATATGGGCCGCTATGAATTGGCTGGTGCTCATCTGATGAAGTCTGACGGCAATGCAGCTCCAACCCCTGTGGCTCCTGGTACCATAGATTTCCATGGCAATGTACATATTGAATATCAGATTCAGTAGGCTTGGAGGCTGAGCTATTTCTGATTGATTTTGTAGGCAGAATAACGATATGATCACAAAAATGTTTTGTGGTGATATTTGTTATTCTGCCTATAATTTTTTTAGGCTATATCAAAAAAATTATACAAATGTCCTCTCATACTATTGTCAATCCTTTTTAGCTCTGCTATAATATCCATTGTATGTAGAAAAACATCTTTATAGGGTGTACGGAGGTTGAACTTAATGATGTCAAAAACAGAAAAAAATGGCTATTTTCTGGTTAGGGAGGAAATACTGCCAGAGGCTATCAAAAAAACTATTAGGGTAAAGGAAATGTTGAAGCGTGGCGATGCTAGAACCATCAATGAGGCTGTGGAAAAGATGGAGCTGAGCCGCAGTGCATATTATAAATATAAGGACTATGTATTCCCTTTCTATGAGGCAAGTCAGAACAAGATTGTTACTCTGACCTTCCTGTTAGAGCACAAAAAGGGAGTTCTGTCCAGTGTGCTGAATACCATTTCAGCAGATTCCGGCAGTGTATTGACTATTAATCAGGGTATTCCTCTGCAGGGTGTGGCCAATGCTACTGTATCCATCGAAACAGCCAATATGTCTGTGGATCTGGAGGCCCTGTTGGACAAGCTGAGAATGGTAGATGGTGTGAAACGCATGGAGGTTCTGGGACAGGCGGCGCAGTAAGCAGTCATACCGGAACGTCCTGAGAGGAGAAGGTATAATATATGTCCAAAGTGATTAAGATTGGTCTGTTAGGATCTGGTACTGTAGGTACTGGTGTAGTGAGAGTTCTCAAGGAGAATGGTGCTGATATTGCCAAGAAGGCTGGCGCAGCTGTTGTTGTCAAGAAGGTGCTGGTGCGTGATGTTAACAAAAAACGTCCTTATTTGGAGGATGTGGAGCTGACAGACAACGCTCAGGAAATTGTCAATGACCCTGAGATTGATATTGTAGTGGAGCTGATGGGTGGTTTGCATCCTGCTTTTGAATACATGATGGAGGCCATGAAGAATGGCAAGCATGTAGTTACAGCCAACAAGGATGTAGTTGCTCAGATGGGACACGAGCTGCTGGATATGGCTGAGGCCAAGGGAGTGGACTTCCGCTTTGAGGCCAGTGTAGGCGGCGGTATCCCTATTATTACTCCTTTGAAGGAATGTCTCACAGGCAATCGAATCACTGAGATTATGGGCATTGTTAATGGTACTACTAATTATATGCTTACCCAGATGACGGAAAAAGGCTCTGATTATGCTGCTGTTTTGAAGGAAGCACAGGAGAAGGGCTATGCGGAAGCAAATCCTGCTGCGGATGTAGAGGGACTGGATGCAGCTAGAAAGGCTGCTATCTTAGGCTCTATTGCCTTCAACAGCAGAGTTAGTCTGGATCAGGTATCTGTAGAGGGTATTACTAATATCGAACCAGCTGATATTAACTATGCCAAGGAATTGGGCTATGTTATTAAGCTTTTGGCCGTAGCCAAGGATTACGGCGATAAGGGTGTTAATGTAAGAGTTCACCCTGTATTCTTGGCCAAAACCCATCCACTGGCATCTGTAAATGATGTTTTCAATGCTATTTTCATTCGAGGCAATGCTATTGGCGATGCCATGTTCTATGGCCGAGGAGCAGGCTCTCTGCCTACAGCCTCTGCTGTTACAGCGGATATTGTCAGCGAAACCAGAAATCTGGTTAGCGGTACTCATTCTATGGTGGGCTGTACCTGCTACAATCATCGCAATTTCTGCCCTCTGGAGGAAACCGAATCATCATATTATGTACGGCTTCATGTAGATGATGAGCCAGGTGTATTGGGACGGATTGCCACTGCCTTTGGTGAAAGCGGTGTCAGCCTAAAATCTGTAATTCAGACGCGCAAGGTGGAAAATCATGCAGAGATTGTAGCTGTTACCCATGTGGTTCAGCATAAGCATCTCCAGATGGCTGCAGATATTCTCAATGGCCTGGCTGTGGTTAACAGCATTAGAAGCGTTATCAGAGTTGAGCAGGACTAAGCTCAGGGGGATTTACAATGGAAGATTACAAGGAAGGCGGTCAGGCCGCAGAGGCAGACAGTCAAAAGGATAGATGGGTTAAGGTTCGGGTGCCAGGCACCTCTGCCAACTGTGGCCCAGGCTTTGACTGTTTGGGCGTAGCCTGTACTATATATAATGAACTGGAGCTAAAGCTGCTGCCAGAGAAAAAACTGGTTATAGAGGTTAGCGGTGATGGAGCAGGCAATATTCCTACTGATGAAAGAAATATTGTGTGGCGTTCCATCCAAAAGCTGTTAGTTAAAGCTGGCAAGGATAAGGAATATCAGGGTGCTATGATTCGGATGCATAATGATGTGCCTTTGTCCAGAGGCTTGGGCAGCAGTGCTACCGCCATTGTAGGTGGCTTGAAGGCAGCTAATGAATACCTGGGCAATCCATTTTCCCGGAGAGATTTGCTGCAGATAGCTACGGATATTGAGGGACATCCAGATAATGTGGCGCCAGCTATTTTTGGCGGTTTTACCGTAAGTATTGTCCGCAATGGCAAGCCGGAGTGCTTTTCCCTGATGCCAAGGCTGAATATTAAGCTGGTGGTGGCGGTGCCGGACTTCTTCCTGCCTACCAAGGCAGCTAGAGCAGTATTGCCAACAGAGGTGTCTATGCAGGATGCTGTGTTTAATATTGGCCGGGCGGCTATGCTTACTGCGGCTCTGTGCAAAGGAAATAAGAGCTTTTTGCGCAGTGTTTTTGATGATGCCCTTCATCAGCCATATAGAGCCAAGCTGATTCCTGGTATGTACGATGTATTCAAGGCTGCCAAATCTGCTGGAGCCTTGGGAGCCAGCATGAGCGGTGCTGGTCCTTGCCTGATTGCCTTTACAGTGGACAATCCAGAGGCTGTAGGCGAGGCTATGTGTCAGGCCTTTAAGGCTAACAAGGTGGGAGCCTGCTATCATGTTTTTGACATTGACAGTCAAGGAGCTGTGGCCATAAAATAAAGGGATGTTTGAGAGATTGGAACTAGCAAAATGGTTTCAATCTCTTTTTTGTTGAAAATTTTAAGGTATACAGGTACAATATCCCTTGTAAGTAAAAGCTGGAGATTAGAAGGTGAAATGATGACGGAGCAGGAATTTGGCCAGATGGTGGCAGGAGCGGGAGGCCGAGCTTATATTGTTGGCGGCTGGGTAAGGGATTATCTTATGGGACGGAATCCTCACGATAAGGATTATGTTATTACAGGCCTTGACCAACAACAATTTCAGCAGGTTTTTCCTAATAGCTGGTTGGTGGGCAATGCCTTTCCAGTGTTTATGGTAAAGATAGATAATGAGCATCGGGAGGTGGCTTTGGCTAGGCGGGAGCGAAAAACTGGTACCGGCTATCATGGCTTTGTGACTGAAAGCAGCTCAGATATAACGATTCAAGAGGATTTGTATCGGCGGGATCTGACTGTTAACAGTATAGCTATGGATGTATTAACCCAGGAGCTGGTAGATCCCTATCATGGGCAGGACGATATGCGGGAGGGGATTTTGCAGCCCGTATCAGAGCATTTTTGTGAGGATCCGGTTAGGGCCCTTAGAGCTGCCCGGTTTAATGCCAAATTGGGCTTTGTGCCTACACCGAAGCTATTACAGTACATGAAAGCCTGTGAAGGGGAACTGCTGCAGGAGCCTAGCGAGCGGATTTTTGGGGAGCTGAAAAAGGCCTTGGCATATCCTAGGCCTACGGCCTATTTTCGCCTGCTAAATGAGGCTGGTATCTTAGAGGCAGTACACCCAGAGATATATGCCCTGATTGGCCAGGCTCAGCCTGTGGAATATCATCCTGAGGGAGATGCCTTTGAGCATTCCATGCTGATTCTGGCTAAGGTGGCAGAGCGGACAACGAATATAGTGGCCAGATTTTGCGCTCTTTGTCATGACCTAGGCAAAGGTGAAACACCTGCGGAGCTGCTGCCTCACCATTATGGTCATGAGGTGAAGGGCCTGAAGGTATTGTCCCATTGGAATAACCGTATGACCTTGCCTAACCGCTGGTTGAAGGCGGCGAAATATGTTATTACCCAGCATATGCGGGCACCTCGTCTAAGCAAGCCAGGGAAAATCAGCCAGCTTCTCATGTCTATGGATGCCATTAGTCAGGAGCTGTCTGTGGAGGATTTTAAGATTATTATAGAAGCAGACCATCATAGTCTGCCTGCTTATCTTCTTTATGCTCAGGAGGGAATTGACAGACTTAAAGCTGTTACAGGCAGGGAGGCTCCAGAGAACATAAAGGGGCCGGCTGTTGGTCAATGGTTGGAGCAGGAAAGAACCAAGCTTTGCAGAATATGGCTGGGGGAAATAAATAATAGGTCCTAAAGGCAAAATTTTACCTAGAAAAAATAAAATTTGTTCAAAAGCAGGATTTAGGAAATTTTTGTCGAAAGGTTATGTAAGTGAGATGTAAATCTGTATTGGAATAGCAGATTTAGAAAATTTGCTAAGGAGTGAAAAAAATGGCTGTTTTTCCATATAAAGGACAGATGCCTGATGTGGCTGAGGATGTGTTTATTGCGCCAACTGCTTCCGTAGTGGGTGATGTAAAGGTGGGAGCTGGTACCAATATTTGGTTTGGTGCCGTGGTGCGGGGTGATGTAAATAGCGTGGTTATTGGCAAGCATACCAATGTGCAGGATAATGCTACAATTCATACCATGAGTGATGCTCCAACCATTATTGGGGATCATGTAACTATTGGCCATAATGCAGTGGTACATTGCAGCAAGGTAGGCAGTAACTGCCTGATTGGCATGGGTAGTGTTTTGATAGGCTATTCTGAGATTGGTGATAACTGTGTTATTGGTGCTGATACCTTTATTGCCCAGCACAAAAAAATCCCTTCTGGCTGTCTGGTCTATGGCAATCCTGCCAAAATTATCAGGGAACTGCGGGAGGATGAGCTGGAAGCATTGAAGGCTTCTACAGAGAACTATTATCGCTTGGGACAGATTTATGCCAAGGAGCTGGAGGAATACGCTGCCAAGGAAAAGGCTGACAAATAAATTCGTTGTATGATTTTTTGCTGAAAAAGCAGGAATTTTATTTTCTATGTAGAATTATATAAATACAAGACAGAGGCAGAAGGATAAAATATCCTCTGCAAGGTCAAAAAGAGAGGTTAATGAAATGGAAAAAACTTTGGTGCTGATTAAGCCCGACGCTGTAAGAGCAAAGCATATTGGTGACATTATCAAAATCTATGAGGAAAAGGGCTTGGAGATTTTGGCTATGAAAATGCTGAAAATGGATGAAAAGCTGGCCTCTAAGCATTATGAGGAGCATATCGGCCGTGATTATTACGATGATCTGATGGGCTTCATGACCTCTGGGCCAATTGTTGCTATGGTGCTGCAGGGTGAAGGGGCTATTGCCAATGTTAGAGCTATTAATGGCAAAACCAATCCAGACCAGGCTGCTGAGGGGACTATCCGCAAGCTTTATGCAGCCAGTGGCAGTCGTAATGCCGTGCATGCCTCTGATTCGCCAGAGAATGCTAAGCGAGAGATTTCTATTTTCTTCAATGCCGCAGAGATTTTTGACTGAGGTTCTGTATCAGGTAAGGTAAAGGTGTGCCCATAATGGTCCTGCATAAAGGGCAGACTGTTAATGGGGTTAAACAAAGGGGGAAGTGTAATGAGCTTATATACTGCTAGAGGCGACAAGGGTATGACTGATCTGTATACAGGTCAGCGTATTGCAAAGAATTCATGGCGTGTAAAGGCATATGGTGCCTTGGATGAATTTGGTTCTACTTTGGGCATGGCCAGAGCTTTCTGTCAGAATGAGGAGGTTAAGGAATGCATCCTTAAGGTGCAGAAGCTTAATGGTTTGCTGATGACAGATTTTGCCAGCATTAACAATTATGAGCCACAGATTACCCATGAACATGTAGTTTATCTGGAGAAGATGATTGATAAAATCGAGGAACAGCTTCATCCTACCCATGAATTCCTGATTCCAGGAGAATCTAAGGGAGGAGCTTGTCTGGATCTGGCTAGAACCGTAGCCCGCCGTGCTGAGCGTGTCATGTGGGATTTGGCCAAGAACGAGGTTGTGCCAGATGAGGATCGTATCTTCTTGAATCGTCTGTCAGATTTTTGCTTTATGCTGATGCGCTTGGAGGAGAATCGCTAAGGTAAAAATACCTTTACAACAGGCAGGAAATGTAGTAACATATGGGATGTTCGGGACGTAGCGCAGTTTGGTAGCGCGCTTCCTTGGGGTGGAAGAGGTCGTGGGTTCAAATCCCGTCGTTCCGACCATTTGGGAACCCCAAAGCCATTCAGTTCATTCTGGATGGCTTTTTTTATTTATAGTAAGGTCCCTGTTTTTTTACTTATTTTGACAAATGTGTGTCAGGGCTGGAATATTGTG
>DAVZJH010000042.1:0-16230 GCA_052272885.1 Anaerovibrio sp.
GAGAAAAGTAGCGAGAGCGTGCCTGAAAGGGTACTCCCATATCGCCATTAATAGTTATATAGGTTTGCGCATCAATATAGCACCAGCGTGCCTGGAAGGGTATATGTCATGCCTACAAATTCATTACCCCATAATGCACCTTGGAATACTTTCCCCCCATAATTTTCTCAAACCCTAATCTGGCAAATTCCTCACTGCCGTTGGCTTCCTTCATCACAACTCTGCTTCTGGCCACCCGTTTGGCTTCCTCCACAGCCTCCACCGACAAGGCTGCATGATTGGCCACACTGCGCAATGGAGAGATTCCATTACTGGCAGTGAATGGCTTCCGAAACATAGGATCAAAATACACCACATCATAGGCATTATCCGGCTGTTGCCGCAAATAGTCCAAATAATCCATATTGACTACCTCTATACGGCGCATAGCCCCATAAAGGGGATAATTTCCTGGCAGAAAATGCTGCAAACCATGACTAGTAACCGCTGCAATCAAGGGACTGCTTTCAACTCCAACTACACGGCCATTTTCCCCCACGCCAAAGCTGGCCACAATAGCATCTGACCCAAAGCCCAAGGTACAGTCCAGGACAGACATACCCTTCTGCAGCCCCATAGCCTCTGACATATGATCCTTTTCCCCCTTGCGGAGATTCTTTACCCGCAGTTGAGACATATTGGGGTGAAAAAACATTTCCCCGGCACTGCTATTCAGCTTCAATTCCTGAGGATATGCCACCAGCACTGCCTCTACAGCATATTTCTCCATCAGCTTGCCCACAGATTCCTTGTGTCGTTCCACATAATCTATCTGAAGCCTTGCTGATAGCTCCTGAGCCAAAGCCACACTTTCCTCGCGACATTTTCTTTCCGTTGTAACAATTGCTTTCACTAACCAGCAAAGCTCCTTTCTCCTTGGCTAAAATCCCGTTCTCTTAAACATTTTGGCCAACTCATCACTGCTAAATTTAATAATCGTAGGCCTGCCATGAGGACAGGTATAAGGCATAGCTGTATCATTCAGCTCCTGCAGCAATATTTCCATCTGACGATAATTCAGCTTGAAACCAGCCTTAATAGCTGCCTTACAGGCTGTAGTAGCCAAAACAGCCTGTCTTAGTTCTGCTGCCGTAGGTCTGTGCAGCTCCTCCATTGAAGCCAGCACCTCTCGAATAAATTCCTCTGCCTGACCACTAGGCACATCAGCAGGTACCTCCATTAAACGAAATTGATTAGGACCGCTAGGCTCCAAACCAAAGCCAAGACCTGCTAACAACTCCAAATTTTCCTCAATAATCTGACTTTCATGAGAACTGAAATCCAAAATCAAATGTACCAGCAGCTGCTGACTAGGAATATGCTCTACCTGAGCAGAAAATCTATCAAAAAGCACCCTTTCATGGGCTGCATGCTGATCCACAATATAGAGGCTATCTCCATCCTGAGCAATAATATAGGTATCATCCACCTGACCAATAGGAATCATACCTGCTGTTGGCAATTTTTCCTCTTCATCCACTACTGATTTTACTGATTTATCCTGAGCCAGAGCTGTCGCCCCCTCCTGCCAGGTCATAGCAGGCTTTTCTTCCCTAATAGGGAAGTTCATAACAGGTTTGCTTCTATTATCTGTTTCATGAACTGGCTGATGAATATTTTCTGCTTTCGGTTTGGCAGTCAGCCAGTTATTAACCGGCTGACCAAAATTCAGCTCCTGTAAGCCCTTTTCCACATGCTGCTGTACATGATCGGCCTGGGCAGCCAGTTGACCTAGCTGTCCCGCCTGGCCCTTAGGCCGTACTGCATCCAGCACAGCCTTGTACACCGCCTTAAAAATCCTGCCCTCATCCTCGAATTTCATTTCCGTCTTTTGCGGATGAACATTAACATCAATAGTGTGCTGTGGCACCTCTATATTAAGCGCTATCAAAGGATAACCACTCTTGGGAATCAAGGCGTGATAGGCATTATCTATAGCCTTAGCAATAGCTCGGCTGGCAATAATTCGTCCATTTACAATAAATGTCTGCCAACTGCGGCTGCTGCGAATAGCTGATGGCTTGGATACAAAGCCCCACAGCTTAATATCCTCATCCTCAAATTCCAAAGGCAGGAGAGCTTGACCTACAGAAGCTCCATAAAGACTTTGCAGAGTTTCCTTCAAATCCCCCCGCCCAGGGGTAGCAATAGAAGATTTATTATTATTTATCAGCTTAAAGGCAATCTCTGGATGAGAAATCGCCAACTTAATAATAAATTCATTAATCCTGCCAGATTCTGTATTGTTGGTTTTCAGGAATTTTTTTCGAGCTGGGGTATTGAAAAACAAATCCTCCACTCGAATGGTGGTGCCAAGATTACAGCCTGCTGCCCCTATCTCTGTGGTTTTGCCACCAATGATTTTTATTTCTGCCCCCAGCTCTGCTCCAGCCTGTCTAGTCTGAAGGGTGAATCTGGAAACAGAGGCAATGCTGGGCAAAGCCTCTCCACGAAAGCCTAGAGTAGCAATAGCCTGCAAATCATCTACCTGAACAATTTTGCTGGTAGCATGACGCAAAATGGCCTTTTCTGCATCCTCTCGGCTCATGCCGATACCATTATCTGACACCCGCATAAAGCTGGTGCCACCAGCCATAATCTCCACCTCAATACGATCTGCTTTGGCATCAATGGCATTTTCTACCAGCTCCTTAATTACAGAAGCAGGCCGTTCTACTACCTCGCCAGCGGCGATTTTGTTAATGGTATTATCATCCAAGACATGAACAAAGCTCATCCTAGACCAGCCTCCTTCTTCGCCTGCTGCTGCAGCTTGTACAGCTCATTCATAGCCTCCAAGGGTGTCATGGTCATAACATCCAGCTTAAGCAAATCCTCAGTAAGAGTATTGCCAAAAAGGGAGCCCATGCCATTTTCCTGCTCCTGAGCAGGCTGTGCTTTTTCCTGCTGTACTCTTGCCACCTCTGCCACAGTATCCAAGCCATTTTCCTCCAAGCTAGCCAAAATCTTTTCAGCCCTGTTGGTAACAGCCTTGGGCAGTCCAGCTAGACGAGCCACATGAATACCATAGGATTTATCTGCCGCCCCAGCAATAATCCGCCGCAGGAAGGTAATATCTCCTCCCTTATCCTTAACAGCAATACAGAAATTCTTGATTTTTTCGTTCTCCAAATCCGTCAGCTCATGATAATGGGTAGCAAAAAGAGTTTTGGCATGAATCTTGGCCTCCATATGCTCAATAACGGCTCTGGCAATGCTCATACCATCAAAGGTACTGGTTCCACGACCTATTTCATCCAAAATAACCAGACTATTGGCGGTAGCGTATTTGAGAATCTGAGCCACCTCGTTCATTTCCACCATAAAGGTACTTTGACCACTAACCAAATCATCACTGGCACCTATGCGGGTAAAAATCCTGTCCACAGGAGAAATGTAAGCCTCCCTAGCAGGTACAAAGCTGCCAATTTGAGCCATAAGCACCAGTAAAGCAGTCTGCCGCATATAGGTAGATTTACCAGCCATATTAGGGCCGGTAATCAGCATAATCTCACAATCATTATGATTCAATTTGATATCGTTAGGCACAAACAGCTCCCGCTGAAGCAACCGCTCCACCAAAGGATGCCGTCCCTCTCGAATATCAATCTGACCATTAGTGGTCAAAATTGGACGAACATAATTATAATTATCCGCTGCCTCCGCCAAGGCTGTAAGCACATCCAATACAGCTATCTGACGGGCAGTATTCTGTATATCTCCTAGCTGAGCCTTAATGGTATCCCGCAGCTCCACAAAAAGATTATACTCTATCGTAACAATTTTTTCCTGGGCCCCCAGAATCTTGGTTTCAAATTCCTTTAGCTCCTGAGTGATATACCGCTCGGCATTGGCCAAGGTCTGCTTGCGGACATAATGTTCTGGCACTTTATCTGTACCGCTGTTCCGCACCTCAATATAGTAGCCAAAGACCTTGTTGTAGCCAATCTTCAAATAGCGGATACCCGTTTTTTCTTTTTCCTTCTCCTCCATAGCCTGCAATAACTGCTTGCTGTTGTGGGCAATTTGACGGTATTGATCCAGCTCCTCATTGTAGCCATCCTTAATAATGCCACCCTCCCGAATAGTCAGGGCCGGATCATCTACAATGGCCTGCTCCAACAAATCCGCCAATTGGTCATAAAGATGTATCTCCCTATGACAACCTTGCAAAAGGCTAGCTTGACACTGCTCCAAGCTGCTGCGGATAGCTGGCAAGGCCTGAAAGGAGCTGCGAAGGGCTACCAAATCTCTGGCGTTGGCACTGCCTACCTCTATGCGGGTAAGGAGGCGTTCAAAATCATAGATATTTTTGCAAGCCTCCTGCAGCTGCTGGCGCAGGAGGAAATTTTCCTTTAGCTCTCCCACGGCATCCAACCGTTTATTAATGGAAGCTATATTCATCAAAGGATATTCCAGCCATTTCCTCAGCAGACGAGTCCCCATGGCAGTATGGGTAAAATCCAGTACCGCAAACAGGGTGCCCTTTTTGCCTCCATCCCGCAGATTTCTGGTAATTTCCAGATTTCGCAGGGTATAGGTATCCACCACCAGATTGTCTGCATAATCCAGCTTGGTAAGCTGAGACAGCTGGGACAAATCCGTCATAACCGTGTTGTGGAGATATTCCAACAGGGTAGCTACCGCAATTTCCCCAGCCCCCTTTTCGGGCCGATTATTAATATCAAAATGCTGAACAATAAGATTGTCAATCTCCTTGGCTGGTTCAGCAATTTCCGTAAAAATACAATGCTCCAGTCTTAGCTTGACAAATTTCTCCAGCTCCTGCCTCTGGCTAAGCTGGCCCAATATTAGAATCTCTGGCAGCATTAATCTATACAGCTCATCGCAAAGAACCTGCAGGCTGTCACTACCCTTGTAGATACCATAAAAGCACTCACCAGTGGAAATATCTGCCCCAGCCAGCACCAGCTCCTTGTCCTGCTCATAGATTAGAGCAATATAATTATTCTGAGCTGATTTCAGGGCACCCTCTTCCAAAATAGTGCCGGGAGTAACTACCTTGACTACCTCCCTTTTGGTTAAACCCTTGGCCTTGGGATCTCCTATCTGCTCCGCTATAGCCACTCTATAGCCCTTGGCTACCAGCTTGGACAGGTAGCCATCTACAGCGTGATAGGGTACACCACACATAGGATTTTTATTTACATCGCCACTGCGGCTGGTGAGAGTCAGCCCCAGCTCTCGAGAAACCACCGCTGCATCTTCAAAGAACATTTCATAGAAATCACCCAAGCGAAAGAAAAGAATCTCCTTGGGATGCTGCTGCTTGATTTCCATGTATTGCTTTTGCATAGGGGTAAGTTCCATAATATCTCCTGTTCTATCTGAATCTATTTTCAGAGCAATCTATTTTCAGGCCTCCAAAGTACCCTTCAATATCCAGGTCTGAGCCTGTTGTATCTTTACCTTAACCAAATCTCCCGGCTTTTCCTTGCCAGTATACTGCCAAAGCACCAGCTTGTTGGTATCTGTACGGCCATTCCACACCGTTTCATCCGTATGACTTGGCCCCTCTACCATAACCTCCAGAGTCCGACCCACCAACTGCTGGTTGATTTCCAGACTAATGCTGTTCTGCAGCTCCATCAGGCGATTCAAACGCTGATGCTTAACTGCATCCTCCACCTGATTGTCCATTTCTGCTGCTGGTGTACCAGACCGCTTGGAATAAATAAAGGTATAGGCCTGGTCATAACGAATTTCCTCAATAAAGGCCATAAGCTGCTGGAAATCCTCCTCGGTTTCCCCAGGAAAGCCTACTATCAAATCCGTAGTAAGGCTGGCCTCTGGCACAGCAGCCCGTATGCGAGCTACCAAATCTCGATACTGCTCCACCGTATACACTCGGTTCATAGCCTTTAGAATCCGATTGCTGCCGTACTGCACTGGCAAATGGAAGTGTCGGCAGATATGCTTGCTGTTTTTGATGACCTCAATAACCTCATTGCTAAGATCCTTTGGATGGGAAGTCATATAGCGTACCCGCTTAATGCCCTCTACCTTGTCTACCATCTCCAAAAGCTGGGCAAAGGTGGCCTTTTGGTGATCCTTGCCATAGGAGTTTACATTCTGTCCCAGCAGAGTAACCTCCTTGTAGCCCTGAGCCACAGCCTCCTGTACCTCCCGCACAATATCCTCTGGCAGTCTGCTGCGCTCCCGGCCTCTTACATAGGGAACAATGCAATAGGTACAGAAATTGTTACAGCCATACATAATAGGAATCCAAGCGGAAAGGGCTGTATTACGCTGAATGGCCACATCCTCTGGCATTTCGCTTTCCCGCAGTTCTGTGTCCACCACATGCTTTACATTGGCATCCTCCAGCTTCTGAATAGTGCTAACCACCTCATGAATTTTATTGGTGCCCAATACGAAATCAATATGTGGCGCACGCTTGATTAGCTTTTCTCCTTCCTTCTGAGCCATACAGCCAGTAATGCCTAGAATCAAATCCGGATTACGGCGCTTTAGAGCCTTGATTTCTCCGATTTTGCCGTACACCTTATCCTCTGCTGTTTCCCGAACACAGCAGGTATTAATAATAATCAAATCAGCCTGGTCCATCTCTTCCACAGACTGATAGCCCAGCTTAGCCAGCTCCCCCTCTATGCGCTCTGCATCACTGAAGTTCATCTGACAGCCGTAGGTTAAAAATTTTACGTGTTTTTTGCTCATTTATCCTTTGCTCATCCTTTATATTTATTGTACATTATATTTAAAGCTGATATACTATTTTACACTAAAAAGGGCAAAAATGGAATACCAGAGCAAAGGGGATTTGGCTTATGACAACAGGGATAATTGCAGAATACAACCCATTTCATAATGGACATAAATATATGCTAAAACAAATCGGGGAGCAATTCCCCCAAGAACCAATTATTATTTGTCTTAGCGGCAGTATTACCCAGCGGGGAGAAATGGCACTGCTGGACAAATGGACCAGGGCCAAATTGGCTGTTCTGGGAGGCGCCAATCTGGTTATTGAACTGCCTGCTGTTTTTGCCTGTCGTAGTGCCGAAGCCTTTGGCCGTGGAGGGACTGCATTACTAACTGCCACAGGCCTAGTGGATAGACTGGCCTTTGGCACGGAATATCCTGATTTGGTCCAGCTGAAAAAGGTGGCTTCCTTTGAGCCAGATGTATATTCCGGAGAACTGCAGCAACTGTTACAGCAAGGCTTGTCCTATGGAGCTGCTATTACCAGTCTAATGAGTGAAAAGCTCCATTTGCCAGAAGCCATGCTTTATGAGCCTAATACTATTTTGGCCTTGGAATATCTGCGAAGCCTTGGAAAACTGCAAAAGCAGGGACAACCTGTCCCTAAGCCTTGGGCTGTTAGACGGCAAGGAGCAGGACATGGAGATACTCTCCCCAAAGGAAATTTTGCCAGCGGTACTACTCTGAGACAAATGACAGTTAATAGCCTGGACAAAAATTCTCTAAAGAAAAACCTTGAACCGCTAGTTCCTCCTGCTGTCTGCCAGGCTATTGTATCCTGTACAAGCTATCCAGACAAGGCAAAAATCTATCAGTTGCTACGATACAAACTGCTTAGTACCGCTCCCCAGAAGCTTCAACAAGTCCTTGGCATAAGTGAAGGACTAGAGCAAGCCATGTTACAAGCCATCAACTTCCCTAGTTATGATGAATTTGTCCATCACCTAACCAGTCGCCGTTATCCCTCCACCAGAATCCAGCGCTTGATTAGCCATTTACTGCTAGCTATGAACAAGGAGCTAGTGAAGAAAATGGATAATGCTGGCCCCCTCTATCTCCGGGTTTTGGCTATGGACAGCACTGGACGACAGTTACTGCGGCAAATAAAAAACAGAGGCAGATTGCCTCTGTTAAATAAAGCAGCTTCTCTAGTAAATCGTCGTGATTTGCTTCATCCGGAGGCCATGAACCTAGCCCAGCAAATGCTGGCAATGGATATAGCCGCCACCAATCTACGCAGTCTTGCTCTCGGCGAAACTGCCTCCTTCTATGAGGACTATCTCCACTCTCCCTGCTATATAGAAAATTGAACCCTCCCATACCTAATAGGAGATTCTAACTTCAATCCTCCGATACTTATCCAGCGTAAAAATTCAAGGTAAATTTGCTGGATAAGCCCTCTGGCTGCTGCTTTAGCTCCATATTGCCAATTTGTACCACGGGAGCCCCCTTATCCAGCTGTCGAAGAAATTCCAACAGAGGAAAATAATCTCCCTGCAATCTTACCTTAACGGGCTGTATTTGCAGCTTGCCTAAAGGCTTGTTATCCATAGGCATTAGCTCCTGCAATTCCAGCCCAGAATTTCTCGCTGTCTGCTGTACATAAGCTAGCAGCTCTGCCATTTGAATATTCCTTGGCAAAAGCTTTTCTGCCATCTGCCGCTGCTTGGCTACTTCCATTTGATAAGCCTCCAGATTGGTATGATCCATTTGCAGCTGATTCAAGGCCGCTACTCGTGTAGTGGCTTTTTCTATTGCCTGCCTTTGCTCCTGATAGGCTTCCATCTGTTGATGGCCATACCAGATACCCATCCCCAATAGGAAAGCCAGGAAAATCGATGAGGCTATAAATATCCGCCATGCTCTTAACATTTATAACATCCTCCCCTTCAGCTGAAAATCCACCATGCCATTCTGACCTTTGTCCGCTGTATCCAAAATCATGGCTTGCTCCCCTTGCTGGGCTTCCTCTTCTCCCTTTGGTGATAATTTATCCAACAGCTGGGCAATCTGATTATAGGCAGCCGCCTGGCCCTGTAGCTGAACCTGTCCATCCTCCTGCAGCTTCACGCCTGTTAACCATATACCATCCTCCATACTACTGCCCAATCTTACCAGCACACTATAAGCGGGTTTGCTACTGCCATGAATATTTGCCAGCAGCTTGTTCCGCCCAGCAATAGCTTCCTTATCAGCCTCTATGGCCTCCTGCCGCTTAGCCACATCCTCCAACAGCTGAAGCTCATGGACCCTCACGGTCAGCTCTTCCTTAGCCTGATAATCAGCATACCACCCCAGAGCCAAAGCAAATACACCAATCCCAGCGACTGCTCCCCACAGCAACTTAGCTGCCTTAAGCCAATGCCATTGATATTTATAGGTATCTATATCCCCCAGAATCAGTCCCTGCTTATGTAAGCCACAAATAGCAGCATAAAATGCCTCCTGCATACCTGTAGGCCAGCTTTTCCATTCCTCTGGCAATTTTACATTATCTGGCACTTCCCCAGGACAAATCAAGATTCCCTGAACAATGTCAAAAAATTCCCTACAGGCCTTTGATTTCTCTGCCATAGCTTTTTTGCTAATACCACCTATGCGCATATTGCCATCAGCCAGCTCTGTATAGCTCCACCAATAAGGCTCCTGCCAAGCAGTAGCAGAAACAAAATCCAATTTTACAGCCTGAGCCAATTCCTTGCCCTCCAGCTCTGGAAAGAATTTTTCATAAAAGTATACATCCTGTTGAGACAGGCCCAGACAACAAATAACATTTCTCTGCTGACTGTTTTCTGCCAAAAGGCAGGCCTTTTCCAGCAATTCCTCCTGAGCTATATCCTCTGTTATTTGATTTTGCCATATTATTTCATAGTCCTCTCCCTCTTTTTCTGCCACCATAACCATATAAACACTATTTTCTCTTTGTTGTATGCCTAAATAAGCTATATCCTGCCTGCGGAACCAATTCCCTATTTTTGCCATGCCCATCTTAACCAATTCCCTCCAAGATTACCTTTTCCCTTGCTTCATCTATATGAAGCCGCCATCTTAGACCAAAAACATTCTCCATTCTTATATCCTCGCTATTGCGAATTTCTCCCAGAAGCCAAAGACTGTTATTGCGGGAAATGTACCTAACCTGATAATGCCAAGGCCCCATATCACCTTCATCCATAAGCTCCGGGTACTCATTAACCCTATGATATAGCTCTCTAGCTCTAGGAAAATCACCCTGCAGCTGCAACAATTCCCTATCCATAAGCCCCTCTGTTAGAAGCTGCATTTTGTAGCCCTGCCGTTCCACCACGCTAACCTCAGTTTCCTTGTTGCTAAAGATATACAGCATGGCTGACACAAACAGCATAACACTTAGCATCCAGATGCCTAGCAAGGTCATACTGCCTCTTTCCCAATCCTGCATTATACTGTTACACCTTCCTCCTCCACTATAGGTGTTAAACCATAACCATAGCTATAAAATACCCTTTCCAAAGCAAATCTATGACCTGTTTTTTGATTAAGGCCAGCAATAGATACCTTTACCCGTTTTTCGTCTAACAGCTTGATGGACAAATGCTCAAGATATACATCTGTTAAGTCCGTAGCACCAATCATGGGCTGGGTATTTTTGTTGATCCAATAGCTTCCATCCTGACGACGGCGTATTCTATACCTTTGCCAATAATCCTCATGATTATATTGCTCCATGCGCAGATAATGACGGCGTATGTAGAAAGTATAATCATCCTCATTATCCTGCTCTATTCTCCATTCACCACTATAGCGAATATCCCGACCGATTTCCTCCATAGGAATCCTCACCTGCTGGATAAGCTCCCAATCCCCCAGGAAATCATAATAGCGGCCAGCTGCCATAGCAAAGAGATTCAGCATAGCTGCAGTTAGCAGCAACATTAGAGGCAGAGTCACCATCAGCTCTAGCATGGAAAAACCAGCTTCACATTTCTTTGGCTGGCATATCCTTTGCAAATTCAATCTCCTGCTGCCCCCTTCTATTCTGCCATTGCACCTTTACCGTATAATGCACAAATAGAGCATTATCTCCCTGCTGTCTTTGAGAAATAATGGTATATTCATGCTGATTGGCCGTTACCTGCCGTGTATTTAGTCTTGCCGAATTGTCCTCCAGACAGATAATATCCAGCTGTTCTCTAGCCAATAAATCTGCTGTAATATTACCCTCCAAATCAGACATATAGGCACTTTGCACCTGTATGTACAGCAGCACTCCAGCCAGCGCAGCCATAACAGCCATAGCACCTAGCAGGTCAAAGAAAAAATATCCCTTTTCATCTACACTCATCCAGTTTCCACCCTGGCCCTTCCTACTGTATCAATAATGATTCTCTCCTCATAGTCACCCTTCCAAATTCTTATGGTGGCCCCCACAGATTGGCCTCGCCGATTAAATCTAATATACCTTTGATTACTTTTGATTCTTACCTGATGACCTGCATTGTAGGGATGCCATGTGTGATAGCTGGTTTTAATATTATAGCGATTAGTTGCCATATAAAGCCTAGGTGCATTCTCCCGAATAGCATTGGTATAATCCCATTGATGGGCCCAGGTCTGGGTATAACGTATAGTATTCATTAAACGCAAGGTTTCATATTTCACATACAGCTTATCCATATTAACCAGCTTCGGCAGGGCCGCACTGCATATTATCATTATAATCCCAGTACATACCAAAAGCTCCAGCATACTATGACCTGCTTCATCTAAAACATCCTTATATACCACCCTATCAGCTCCTGTCCCCAAAGCAGCGTTATATATGCCCCGAAGGCCATAAATGGACCTAAAGGCAGTATGCGCCGCCGCCATTTTCCATAAATAAAATAATATAGATATTCTCTCAAAGCTGCTGCCAAGCCTAGTGCAAAGGTTAGAACAAAGGTCAGCAAGGCTCCCTGGCAGCCTAGAAATATGCCCAAGGCTGCCCCATAGCAAACATCCCCAAAACCAATTTGACCGGTGGCAATATACAATAGAAAAAACATCCCTCCTAGACAAATTATTCCCCCAAAAGCCTGCTGCCAAGGATAAGCTGGCAAAAATATTGCCAATCCCACAGTCAGCAGGCCGCCCCATATAATCATGGATATGGTGAGCCTGTGATAAAGCTTGCCATATCTGCCATCCAGATAAGCTGCTGGCACCATAGCCACAGCTCCTCCCAGGGCTGTATAGATTCTATTATCGCCCCACAATACCACTGCTGCTCCAATCACAGCTAGGATTATAAGGGACAATATTCTATATTTATCCAGCCTTAGCTGCTCTCCTATGATTTTCCAATCTGTGCCCATCCACAGCCTCCCCTTATTTTTAACTTAGGATGCCTTGGCATCCCCCTTGCCAAATTTGTCCAAAGTATGCCCCTGCAGCTCTGCCTCATCTCCTGAATCAGCTATGGTGTATTCCGTAGCTGTAATAGCTTCTATACCACTATCCTTTAATATACATTTGCCAGTAGGAGGTTTAAGCTGGTCAGAATGAGTTATGTATTCTGACAAATCATTGGCAATATCATCAGGGTTACTGCCGTTTTGCAACTGATACATGGTAATGGCTGCATCTATGGCCTGCAAATCAGCTTGAATTTTGGCCGTATTAGCCATAGCTACAGCATTGTTATACTTGGGCACAGCAAAGGAAACAATTATCCCCACAATTCCCACGTAAATCAGCAGCTCCAGCATGGAAAAACCTTCCTCTGCCTTTTTTAACCAAAATAAATACTTCTTCATTTTATTACCTCCCCTAAAACAATGTCATCATATCCAAGATAGGCAAAATCGTACTCATAACAATTCCTCCTACTACTAAACCAAGCAATAGAATAATCACTGGTTCCACCATAGTGGAAAGCCTATCCATACTGCTATTGGCCTCCTGCTGACAGATTTCCCCCATATAAGCCAGCATACCAGCCAACTCACCGCTTTTCTCACCTGCCCCTACCACAGTCATTTCCATGTGGGAATATACCCCTGCCACGCTCATGGCTCCAGATAGACTGCTGCCCTGAGCCAGCTGACGATTCATGGATTTGTATTTAAATTGCAAATACATATTTTGGCATATATTCTCCAATAGCTCCAAACTGCGGCGTATAGAAATACCGCTGTTTATCAGCATAGCCATAGTATTAAAGAACACTGCCTGTTCCCGCTGACGGCATAGCCTGCCTAGCAAGGGCATTCCCAGTCTAAGGCGGTCAAGAAATATACCACCTTTATGGGTATGATAGATTCTATATATAACGCCCCCTGCTAGCAGAAAAACAATCATTCCCTGCCCTAGGTACAAGGTAAGATTATCCCCCAGCTCCAGCAGCATGGTAGTAATCCAGGGCAGCTGAGCATCAAAGCCAGCAAATACGGTGGCAAATACTGGCAGTACCTGATAAAGCAATAACAGCATCAAAAAACCACTAACACTGCAAAGAAACATAGGATAAATCATAATTCCCTTAAGCTTTTCCTTGCTATCATGGTTTTTTTTTAGAATTTCATGCAGCTTGGCCAACACCTGAGGTAGATTACCTGACAATTCACCAGCTCTTACTACGGATACCATAAAATCCGAAAAATATCCCTTGCTCATTTGCATGGCCGTAGATAAGGCATAACCCTTGGCAAGATTGCCCTTAATCATCCCCTTGACATCTTCTCGATTCCCCATAGAAATATCTACTGCCTGCATGGTGGGAATACCAGCCTCCAGCATTACGGCCATTTGCTTGCAAAAATTAATGCGAAATTTTTCTAAATTATTTTTTTGCTGAGGCAGCCAGCTTCGCCTTACCTTAATAGGGACTATCTGCTGTCTCCGCAGCTCAATCATGGCCTCCTTGACTGAATCAGCTTGGATATAACCCTTTTCTCTACTACCAGCCTTGTTCATTCCCTCATAAGTGTATTTATGCATATCCTCACCCTGCCTTGCTTCCTATAACTACATTTTTCTTGAGCAAATTACTGCGGCGTAATTTGTCCTCTGCCAGGGCCATAGTCTGCATACCCTCCCCTACACCAGCCTCCATAATGTTGTAAAGCTGATCATATTTGCCGCTGCGAATAATATTCCGCACTGCCCCATTAGCCTTTAGGCATTCCAATGCACATTCCTTCAAGCCCCGCCGTCCTGACAACAGTTTCTGGGTGCAGATTCCCACCAGAGATGAGGCCAAAAGTGATTTTGCCATAGACTGCTTTTCTGTAGGGTACATGCTAACCAGTCTTTCTACTGCCTCTATAACACTGCCTGCATGCATAGTGGCAATAACATAATGGCCAGATACAGCGGCATTCAACACCGCCTGAACGGTTTCCACATCCCGCATTTCCGATACCATGATAATATCAGGAGCCTGTCGCATAGCATTTTCCACAGCTTGACCGTAGGAGAAAAAATCTACCTCCTTTTCCAGCTGGCTAACCAAGCTAGTCTCTGAGGACAGCTCATATTCTACTGGGTCCTCCAAGGTAAGAATATGTAGACTGCTGCCACGATTCAATTCATCCAGCAAGGCTGCCACTGTGGTGCTTTTGCCTGCTCCCGTCGCTCCTGTTATCAGCAATAAGCCCTGACGATAATCTGCAAACTGGCCTACCATACCAGCCTGGCCCAAATTGTCCAGCTGGGGAATTTGCATAGGCATTACCCTGATAGCCATAGCCATCCGGCCTTTTTTACTATAGCAATGAACCCGATAGCGCCAGGAATTAATTCTAACGGTTAAATTGGCATTTTCCCCGTCCACAATCTTTTCCTGTATGCGTTGAGGAAAATATTGCTTCACAAAGGTAAAGATATTTTCTCCATTAGGTACATACTGCTTCAAGGGTGATAAAACCTCTCCTCGACGCCAAAACACTGGCTCATTGGCGGTAATATGTACATCTGTAATTCCTGCCTCTGAGGCACAACGCAAAATCCTTTCCAAATCCCTAATACTAACACACATTCCTATCCTTCCCCTCTAAAATATATTCATCAGTTCCTCCAGCTGAATCTCACCTGCCAATGCCTTGGCAATACCATCCTCCCTCATGGTGCTAAGCAAACAATCTGGTGATATAAGAGTTGCTCCACCCTCCTTGTCCTTTGGCTCCTCTGACACTTCCTCACTAAAGCAAAGGATTTCATGGATGGCTATACGGCCAATAAAACCTGTATGACCACATTGAGGACACCCCTGTGGATTGTGATGATAATAAATATCCTCTGGTCTATATGCCTCTCCTAGGAAATGTCCCTCCCTGCTATCCTGCTGTACCTGATAGGGAAGCCTACATATTGGACACAGCCGCCGCAACAATCTTTGGCCCACAATAGCCCTAACAGCCGCCCGGATAATATAAGGGCGTATCCCCATATCCAGCAACCTATATACAGTTTTCACAGCCCCAGGAGTGTGAATGGTGCCATAAATTCTGCGACCTGTAAGAGCAGCACTAATCAGTGTTTCTGCCACCTGACTGCTGCGAATTTCTCCCACTGCCAGACAGTCAAAATCCTGTCTTAGAACAGCCTCCAGAGCCTTTTCAAAGGTAAAGGCAATCTTCTCATTAACCTGTATCTGATTAATTCCCTCTATTCTGTATTCCACCGGGTCCTCAATGGAAATAATATTATTGCCCTCCTGATTCAGCATACTGAGAATAGCATATAGGGTGGTGGTTTTGCCGGAATTAACTGGGCCAGCAATCAGAATAGCTCCATGGCCACTGGTGCATTTGTGCTTCAACAGTTCCAGATTCTGCTCTGACAAATCCAGCTGAGCCAAGCCCTTGAAATTGTCCTTATTATTTAACAGCCGCAGAACTATTTTTTCTCCTGTAATCATAGGCACCACTGACAGCCGTACATCCAAGGAATTTTCCTGCTTTCCCCCAAAGGAAAAACGGCCATCCTGGGGGAGGCGATGCTCCGCTATATCCAAGCCACAGATAAGCTTGAAACGGGAAACCAGATTCCCATATAGCTCCAAGGGCATATGGGCAAAAAGCACTCTCATTTCTCCCTTTACCCTCATGCGGATGCGCACTTCCTCCTCTAGTGGCTCAAAATGAATATCACTGGCTCGCTCATGCAAAGCTGTCTGTAGGATAAACTCCAATAGCTCTGTTAGAGGTGTTCTCTCCCGCTGTAAAGCAGCTGGTTCCTCCCTAACCAAGGGCAGCATTTCCTCATCCATATTGTGTCTTGCCCTGGTTATTAACTGAAAATATTTCTCCTGTACTTCCATTGTGGCCTCCTTTATATAATATTAATATATTATTAACTCTATATAGTATTATATATTAAATACTTCGTTGTTTTGCCGAATTTTATAAAGTTTACCCACCACAATAATACCATATCAGAATTTTTTTGCAAGGATTTTTTCTGATTTTTTTCTAAAAAAAAACA
>DAVZJH010000043.1:0-13989 GCA_052272885.1 Anaerovibrio sp.
ATCACAAGTCGGATTTTGAATCCGGGAAGTTGATTTTTTCGGCTTTGTCCCATTTTGGGAAGCTAAGTCGGACCAAGTCTTCGCAGAGAGGACTTGTAATACGCCCAATATGGGAAGAAGCGAGGTGTATATATATATGAAGAACGGTATTCATCCAGAATTCTTTGAGGCAAAGGTTATCTGCGGTTGCGGCAACACCTTCACTACTGGCTCCACAAAGGCTGAGCTGAGAGTTGATGTTTGCTCCAAGTGCCATCCTTTCTTCACCGGTCGTCAGCGTGATATCGCAGCTGGTGGTCGTATTGAGAAGTTCAACAAGCGTTACGCAAAATAAGAACTGGGAGAGCAGGACGGATAGTCCTGCTCTTTTTTTTGTATGAATAGCCTTTTAAGAAAGGATTTACATAGATATGGAAGAGAAGAAAATTACTATCGGCGGTCAGGCTGTTATTGAAGGCGTTATGATGCGGGGACCGGAGCTGACAGCAACGGCAGTCCGCACTCCAGAGGGTAAAATTGAGATAAGCAGTCGACCAGTTAATTCTATTAGCGATAGATATCCAGTGCTGAAAAAGCCTCTGCTGCGAGGCTGTGTGTCCCTGATAGAATCCTTGGTTATTGGTATTCGTTCCCTGGGTTATTCTGCCCAGATGGCTGGTGAGGAGGAGGAACAGCTTTCTGATAGAGAATTGGCTGGAACTATTGTTTTTGCCTTTGTGTTGGCAGCCATTTTGTTTATCGCCATACCTACCGGGGCGGCTAAATTATTTCACAGTATTACAGAGGATCCGGTTTTTTTGAATCTTATGGAAGGCGTACTGCGGCTGTTTATCTTCATAGCGTATATTGTGGGGATTTCCCGCATGAAGGATATTCAGCGGGTGTTTCAATATCATGGTGCTGAGCACAAAACCATTGCCTGCTTTGAGGCGGGAGAGGCATTGACTGTGGAAAATGCCATGAAGCATACCAGATTTCACAAGCGCTGTGGCACTTCCTTTTTGCTTATTGTAATGTTGGTAAGTATTTTTGTTTTTGCCTTTTTGGGCTGGCCTAGCCTGATAGAGCGAATTGCAAGCAGAATTGTGCTGTTGCCAGTGGTGGCAGGTATTTCCTATGAGATTATTAGATTTTCGGCAAATTCTAATAATTGTCTCTTGGGCTGGGCTGTAAAGCCGGGGCTGTGGCTGCAGCGTTTGACCACTAGAGAGCCAGAGCCGGATATGTTGGAGGTGGCTATTGAGTCTGCCAAGGCGGTACTGCCTGCTGATAAAATTCCTGCTGGCAGTGGGGATTATAGAGATGGAGTGTATTAATATATGAATATGATGGATAAATTGCAGGCTGTAGAGGACAAATATATGGAGCTGGAATCCCTGATAAGTGATCCTTCGGTATTGGAGGATATGTCCCGCTGGCAGCGCTACAATCGGGAGCATGCTGGCTTGGAGCCGATTGTTACAGCCTATCGGGAATACAAGCAGGTTTGTACCGGTATTGAGGATGACAGGAATATGCTGTCCGAGGGCATTGATGATAATGAGTTCCGCCATATGGTGGAGGAGGAGCTAGCTGAGCTGAGAGCCCGCAAGGAGGAGCTGGACGAGCAGCTGCCTATTTTGCTGCTGCCTAGAGATCCTAATGATGACAAGAATGTTATTGTAGAAATCCGTGGCGGTGTAGGTGGCGAGGAGGCTGCCCTTTTTGCTGGGGATTTGTTTAGAATGTACTCCCGTTATGCTGAGGCACAGGGTTGGAAGGTTAATATTATGGATGCCAATCCTACCGAAATTGGAGGCTTCAAGGAAATTTCCTTTGCAGTAGAGGGACAGGGAGCTTATAGCAAGCTGAAGTACGAAAGCGGTACTCATAGAGTACAGCGGGTGCCTGTTACAGAATCTGGTGGCCGTATACATACTTCTGCTGTTACGGTGGCTGTATTGCCAGAGGCGGACGAGGTAGATGTAGACATTCGACCAGAGGAGCTGCGGATTGATACCTATAGGGCTGGTGGTGCTGGTGGTCAGTATGTAAATAAAACTGAATCTGCCATTCGTATTACCCATTTGCCAACAGGTATTGTGGTACAGTGTCAGGATGAAAAATCCCAGTTGAAAAACAAGGAAAAGGCCATGCGTGTGCTGAGAGCCAGAGTGTTGGAGCAGGCACAGCAGCAACAGGCGGATGCCATTGCGGCAGATCGTAAGAGCCAGGTAGGTTCTGGGGATCGAAGTCAGAGAATCAGAACCTATAATTTCCCTCAGGGACGGGTTACTGACCATCGTATTGGCCTTACCCTGCATAAGCTGGATGCTGTGTTGAATGGTCAGTTAGATGAGCTGATAAATGCCTTGATTACAGCAGATCAGGCAGAAAGACTGAAAAAGGTGCAATAATATGGCAGAAGTTTGGACCATTGGGAAAATTCTGAAATGGACAGAGGAGTATTTTCAGAAGGCTCAGCTGGATTCTCCACGGCTGGATGCAGAGGTTTTGCTGGCACATGTATTAAATCAGTCAGAGCGGATTTACCTTTATGTGCATTTTGATCAGCCTTTGGAGCAGTCAGAGCTGGCAGCTTATAGAGAGTGTATCAAAAGGCGGGTACAACATGAGCCGGTAGCTTATATTACTGGCCATCGAGATTTTATGGGCTTGGACTTCAAGGTAACAAAGGATACTCTGATACCTCGTCCAGATACGGAAATTCTGGTGGAGGCTGTGTTGCAGAGATTGCCAGCAGCTGGAGAAAATAGTACCTTGGCAGATATTGGCACTGGCACAGGAGCTATATGCGTATCTCTTTTGAATTATCTTCCTAAGCTAAGAGCTATGGCGGTGGATATTTCGCCTGGAGCATTGGCGGTAGCTCAGGAAAACAGTGTTTCTCTGGGGGTATCCCAGCGGGTGGAGTTTTTGCAGGGGGATTTGCTGGCACCTTTGAAGGCCAAGGGAGAGCTGCTGAATGCCATAGTTTCTAACCCACCTTATATTCCCAAGGCAGATATTGCTACCTTAGCTTCCGATGTAAAGGCTTATGAGCCAATGGGAGCACTGGATGGCGGTGAGGATGGTTTGGATTTTTATCGTCGTTTGCTGGCAGAATCCGGGGATTTGCTGCAAGATGGCGGTTTTTTGGCTATGGAAGTTGGTATTCATCAGGCTTGTCAGCTGGAAGCATTGGCTAAAGATATGAGTCAGTGGGGCAAATGCGAGATTCTGCGGGATTTGGCTGGGATTGAGCGGGTAGTAATCCTGTGGAAGGCTTAGGATGGGGGCGAGAAATATGGAGGATATTTTTAATCAGCCTACAGAAATGGTGCAAATCAGGGATGTGTCCCGCCAGCAAAGGGAGATTCAGAGGGCAGCTCAGCTTCTGAAGTCTGGCGCACTGGTGGCCTTTCCTACGGAAACCGTCTATGGTATTGGTGCTTTAGGTTTGAATGTGGAGGCAGTGGAAAGACTTTATGCTGCCAAGAATCGTCCAGCTGGCAAGGCTTTTTCTTTGCAGGTAGCTAATGTGAATATGATTCAGCAGATAGCTGCTTATGTGCCACTGATGGCTCGGAAATTGTTAGAGGAATTTGCGCCTGGGCCGATTACGGTAGTGTTGCCCAAGGCAGCTCAGGTGCCGGAATTGGTTACTGGCGGTAGGGATACAGTGGGTATTCGCATTCCGGATAATCCTGTGGCCTTGGCAGTATTGCAGGCTGTGGGGGTACCTTTGGCGGTGCCTAGTGCCAATATTTCTGGACATGTAAGCCCCAAGAGTGGGGCAGATGTCTTTGGGGATATGGCTGGGCGGCTGGCTATGATTTTGGATGGCGGCCCTTGCGCCATTGGTAGAGAATCCACTATTGTAGACTGCACTGGCAGTAAGCCTGTTATTATCCGCCACGGGGCCATCGATGATGAAAAAATCTATAAAGCAGTAGAGTAGTAGGAAAATTGAAATAGCATGTAAAAAGGCATGGTGTATGAAGTGTACCGACCTCCAAAGGTTAGACCTAAAAAATCTAATTTTTGGCGGTCGGTTTTCTTTTGGCAAAATATACGTAAATGCCATAGGCACTTGCAGATTTAGTACGTTCTACATCCCAAAGGATTATCTGATTAATATTGAAAAACAAAAAAACATTGGTTAGAATAAGTATAGGGGGATACTGCATTATGGATATAGAAGTTCTAAAAGAATGTTGTCAGCAACGAAAAATACTTTGGTCTACAGACTGTCTGGCGCAGTGTACTCGGAGATAGACTGGTAGGGATGTTGTTATGCATACAGATATTTTGTTGGTGGCTTTGAATGCCAAGTTTTCTCATACCAATCTGGCTTTGCGGTATTTGCGGGAGAGCTGTTGTCAGGCGGGGCTGGGAAAGCCGAAGCTTTTGGAGCTGACTATCAATAATTATATTCCTGAAATGCTGGGACAGATTTTTGAATATCATCCCAGAGTGCTGGGCTTTAGCTGTTATATCTGGAATATTCAGCTGATAAAGCAGCTGCTTCCTTTACTGCGGAAGGTTTTGCCGGAGACAATTATTATCTGTGGCGGGCCGGAGGTTTCCTATGGTACGGAAGCTTTTTTGCGGGAAGTTCCCGCGGTGGATTTTGTGATTCGGGGGGAGGGGGAGCAGGCCTTTCCAACTTTGCTTCAAAGGCTGTTTTCTCAGCAAATAGCTTATAGCCAAGAAAAGCCCAAAGCCGCAAGACATGAAATAGTCTATAATATGAAAGCATTGGATGCCCACTCAAAGGATTTGGGTGGTGTTTCCTATCTGGACGAAGCAGGTAATTATCTGGATGGGGGTGTGGTGGATGTGCCTCAACTGGACGAGATATCTCTGCCCTTTGCCTATGAGTCAGAGGAAATGTCAGAGCTTCAGGAGCGGATTCTATACTACGAAACCAGTCGAGGCTGTCCCTTCCGTTGTGCCTATTGCCTGTCCTGTGCTACGGCAGGGGTGCGGTATCGCAGCTGGCAGCTGGTTCAGCAGGAATTGCAGTTCTTTGTGAACCACAATGTACGACAGGTAAAATTTGTAGATAGAACCTTCAATGCTAAGAAACAGCATTTTATGCCTATTTTGCAATTTATTCAGGCCCTGCCAGATAGCTGTCGTACAAATTTTCATTTTGAGGTGGCGGTAGACTATCTTGATGATGAGGTTATTACCTTGCTGCAAAGCCTGCCTAGGCATAGGGTACAGCTGGAAATCGGCATCCAAAGCACCAATCCAGAGGTTCTAAGTCGGATTCATCGAGTAAATCACTGGGAGAGGATTGCTCACCACATTAAGGCCCTGCTGGTCAAGGGAAATATGCATATTCATACGGATTTGATAATCGGTCTGCCCGGGGAAGATATGGCTTACTTTAGACAGTCCTTTAATCAGGTATATGACCTCCACACAGATATGCTGCAGCTAGGATTTTTGAAATTCCTAAAGGGAGCTGCCATGATGGAGATGGTGGAGCAATATCATTATCAATATATGGATATTGGCCCCTATGAGGTGCTCTCCAATGATTGTCTCAGCTATGAGGAAATACATTGGCTTCATATTTTTGAAGCGGTCTTTGAGCTGTACCACAATGCAGGCCGTTGCCGTCATATTTGTAATTATCTTATTGCAACTCAGGAACAGGGGGATGCCTTTGAATTTTATGCCAAGCTGACAGACTTTTGGCAGACTTATGGATATCATCGCCAGCCTCATAGTGCAAAAAATCTTTACGGACTTATGCAGGAATTTATTCGGCAGGTCTATGGTGACCAGTTGGCAGATAGCGAGCTTTTGGACAATCTCCTGCGTTTTGATGCCTTGGTGGCAGATAATGGCAAAATTCGTCCAGAGCAGCTGAATTGGAATTTGGAAAAATATCAAACACTAACAGCAGGTTTTTGGCGTAATCAGGGGGATATTACAGCTGAAAAGCTATTGCCAGGTTTTCAGTTTACTACCTGGCGGGATATTCGTCGGAATTATCAGCTTGAATATTTTGCATATCCTGTTCAGGATTTGGATTATGGCAGGGTAAAAAAACAGGATACATGGTTGTTATTTGATTATACTGGGGGGGAAGCCCGCTATAAAAAGATAGATAATCTTAGGTGAAACTAATGCAAATAAAAAATTCCGTGAATAAGCAATATATTCCGTGAATAGACAAAAGTGCTTCTTGGAAATGTAGTATAATTGGTATAGATGGAGGCAGACACTATGGATATATTTCTATTATTATTCCTGCTGATACGTCCTGGGCTGTTTGTGATACTTTTCCTGACGGCCTTTCGGGACAAACTCAGATTGCCTCTAGGCTGGTTTATTGGTCTAATGATTCTAATTCAAATAGGATTTTTTCTAGCTACAACAGCTATCTATGGCAGAGAGGACCCGGCACCTATGCTATATCTCAATTCTCTGGTAAATGCAGTGGTAAGTGTATTGGCCGTAAGAGTGCCTGTAGATATGGCTGTTAGCTGTGTGATGTTGGCAAGCCCGTGGGTAATTCTTGCCCAGAGCACCAGTATGTTGTTGGGGTCGCTGATGCCAGAGGGGATGTCTCCTTATCTAGGAATTTTTGTTATTCTGACAGGTCTTTATGCCATGGTAATCTATCCAGCCAGGCTGTTGGTCAAGCGGGTCAAACAGTATATTTGGGATGAGAATCAGGATATTGTCAACCGCAGGTATTTTTTGCTGGCTATGACCTTGATGGTAATAGCCGCCATAGGACTAAGGGATTTTTCTGCGGATAGAAGCTGGCATATGCTGATAGGGAGAATTCTAATCTTTGGTGCAGTTTTTTATATGTTTTTTCTTTGCTTTTCCTTGGTGGAAAAGGCCAAGACCAATCAGAAGCTGTACAATGATTTGAAGGCTTTGGAGAGTATTCGCCAGAATCAAAGGGAATATTATCACAAGCTGGTGGAAAATTGTGAAAGCACCCAGCGGCTGCAACATGATATTCGTCATCACGGTTTGGCCATGAAGGCCTATCTGGATCAAGGTGAATATGAGAAGCTGGCGGAATATCTCCAAAAATATCTCTTGCTTTTGGACGAGCAGCTAAAGCCTGTATTGCTATGTGGCAACCAGGTGGTGGATGGTATTACCGGCTATTGGCAGCAGCGATTACGGAGAGAGGGACTGAGCTATACAGGCAAAATAGCCTTGGATAGTCTCCATATCAGGGAGATAGATGTGGCCATTGTATTGGGTAATCTATTGGAAAATGCTTTTGAGGCTATGGTGGAGTTGTCCCAAAGAGAGCCAGATAGACCGCGGGCTCCTCTAGAATTGAAGTTGGTTACCAAGGGGGATATGCTGCTTTTGTCGCTGAAGAACCCCTGCTTGGATAATATAGTAAAAACAGAGACAGGCTATCTTTCCCATAAAAGAAATTTTGACCAAATTGGGTTAGGTTTGCAAAACGTAAAAGTAATAGTAGAGAATTATCAGGGGTATCTTAGGACAAACCATGAGTATGGCAGCTTTCAGGTGCAGCTGATGTTGAAAAATATCAGGACTCGGTAAAATGAGAGTAATGCTTCATCTGATTTGCATATATTTTCTCGTCATGAGGATGAGATAACAAAAAGACAGCTAGATCTGTCTAGGAAAGAGAAGAGGAGGAATCTATTATGTTTAAGAAGCTTCGTGTTTTGCTGGCCGCCTGCCTATTGATGATGGGGACTCAGTCTGTGGCCTTTGCAGATGATTACTATTATGATGAGGAAGATGGCTCTGTGGCTGTGGTTACTGACGATGGCTATGTAGGGGTTGCCGATGAGGATGGCAATGTTGCTGTTGTAGATCCAAACGGTGATGTTTGGGTAGAGGACGATGACTATTGATTCCCTTGCTGATTAGCAAGAGGAAAATGTGACAGCCTGTGGCTAGGTAGTGCAGGCTGTCTTTTTTGATGAAAAATTTCTTGCAGATGGGATTCAGTAGGCATAAAATATGGGTAGAAAATAATCTGATGAGGGGGATTCCGGTGAAAATACTTATCTATGATGATAATGCTGAGGAGCTGGCTAATCTGTCAGCTATTATGGAGTCCCTATCTGCCAAGCAACATGTTAAGGTGGATATTAGGGGGGTATCCAATCTACAGGATTTTCACAGCTATCTGGCAGTAGAGGAGCCTGATGTGATATATTTGGATATTTATCTTGATAAGGGGGCTATGGGCACAGAGCTGGCCAGGGAGCTAAGGCAAGCCAAGCGGGATTTTCGACTGATATTTATTTCCTCCAGCAACAGCCATGCTTGGGAAAGCTATGAGGTGGGAGCGGATTATTATCTGCTCAAGCCAGTAACAGAGGAGTCTATGTCCAAGGCCTTGGAGAAGCTGCAGCTATTTCACCCCATGAAGTTGATTACGGTGGATACGGGACGTAGAGATTTTACGCTGAATGTAGAAAAAATTCAGGCAGTGGAAATTCGAGACAAGCTTTGCTATATTCATACGGTAAGCGGCACCATCAAGGAATATTGTCCGTTGTATACCTTTGAGGGCTTGCTGAAATACGATGGCTTTTTGAAGCCCAATCGCAGTGTGATTATCAATATGAATTATGTGGACCGGTTGGAGGAAGATACCTTTGTGATGGCCAATGGCCTGCGGGTAACAGTGCGCAGCAGAGAGCAAAAGCAGATGCAGGCACTGTATTTTGACTGGATGTTCAAAAATATCTAAAGAAAAAACTCCGGAGAAGCAGAGGTTTTCCAAGGAATACCTTGCTTAGTCGGAGTTTTTGTTTTGTTATACCCCCTAGAGATACAGCCAGGCTTTGGTCTGTCCCGCTAGGGTTATTATTTGGCGGGGTGAGTCTTTTCAATGAAGCCAGTCAAATTGTCCAGCCAATCCTGAGTGTCGATATCAAAGATGGCACCCATATCACTGGCTGCGGCCAGCTGTGGCCGGATTGGCAGCTGGGCGGTAGCTTCAATATTGTGTTGGGCTGCCAGCTCATTAATCTGGCTGTCGCCGAAGATATAATGCTTCTTATGGCAATCTGGGCACTCAAAATAAGCCATATTTTCTACTAGACCCAGGACAGGAGTATCAGTCATGCCAGCCATTTTGACAGCCTTTTCTACAATCATGGCTACCAGCTCCTGAGGAGAGGTAACAACAATAATACCATCTACAGGCAGGGACTGGAATACAGTCAAAGGCACATCACCAGTTCCTGGAGGCATATCTACAAACATATAATCAACATCGCCCCAGCATACATCTGTCCAGAACTGGGTCACAGTGTTGGCAATAATAGGGCCACGCCATATAACTGGATCGGTTTCGTTAGGTAGCAGCAGATTAACGGACATTACCTTGGTGCCGTTCTTGGCAGTAGCAGGGATAAGGCCATTTTCATTGCCTATAGGCTTCTGACCGCCTAGGCCAAACATTCTTGGAATGGATGGGCCGGTAATATCAGCATCCAGAATAGCTGTCTTGTAGCCCTTTTTCTGCATGGCAGAGGCCAGCAGGGAAGTTACCATGGATTTGCCAACGCCTCCCTTGCCGCTGACTACGCCAATAACCTTCTTTACATTGGCTTCAGGATTAGCCTTGGCCAACAGGCTCTGAGGCTCACTGCGGTCGCCGCACTCCTGTCCACAGGATGAACAATCATGGGAACATGCTTCACTCATTTTTTTATCCTCCAATACACAAAATCAAATACTAATTAATTCATTATACCACTTTTTTCTAATAAATGTTTGTTTTTTGCCTTAATTATCATATTTGCGATGGGTTTTTTTGTAGAGCTTCTGGATTTTTGGCGGCATTAATTCTGGTTGATTCATCATCTCATAGAGCCTGTCCTCATTGCCATCCTGGATGGCAGTGTCATAAAACCAACATTTGAAATTTAGCATATCCAAAGTGTCCTTCAAATGCTTTATTTCTTCCTCTACAGCTTTTTTTTGTTGTAGAAAAATATTTTTGCGTTGTTGGTAGGTGCTGCTGCCTTGGGTACACAAATCCATAAATTCACGAATTTGGCTGATTTTTAGACCAGATTTTTTGAGACATTGAATGATTTGGAGTCGATTCAAATCATTGGTAGAAAATTTACGGATACCGGATTGGCGGGAGATATGGCTAAAAAGCTCTTCCTTGTCATAATACCGCAGAGTAGAAACAGGAATGTCAAACATCTGAGAAACCTGACCAATATTGTACATAAAAATCACCTCGTAGCATTGACTTAAAGTTAAGTTTAGGTATTATTATATATTTTATAACGAGATGGCTTGTATTTCAATAATACAAGGGAATAACTAATAATATATAGGAGGAGCTTATGAAGAAAAGATTTAGTAATTTGCTGTTGATATTGGTGGGATTGGCCTTGCTGTTGACAGCAGGCTGTGGGGATATATTATCAGCTCAGGAAAACGTACAGGAGGAGCTGCCGGGAGTCAAATTTGTTAGGCAGATTGTAGCTCAGGATAATACCTCCAGCAGGGTTATTATGTGGCAATCTGATGAGCCTATTGCAGATGGAGCAGTGGAGTATAGACAGGTTGGGGACAATAAGGTAAATAGAATTGGGGCAAGGGGTGAAATATATACTGATGATGGGCAGAACCTTATGTTGTACACAGCTAGATTGGAAAATTTACCAGCAGGAGCCAGGTTGGAATATCGCCTTATTGGCAATGGTCAAGTAGGAAAGTGGCACAGCTTGTCTACAGATGATGGAGGAGCTTTTACAGCTCTGATTTTCCCAGACTCTCAGTCCAGTGATTATAGTGGCTGGCAGGAATTGGCTCAAAATGCAGCTAAGAGAAATCCAGAGGCAAAATTACTTGTTAATATGGGAGATTTGGTGGATAATGGTGAGGATCACAGTCAGTGGGAGGCTTGGTTTAACTCCTTGGCAGGGATTATAGACAGAATACCTGTGGCACCTATCATGGGCAATCATGAAACCTACAATAGGG
The DNA here is from genome assembly GCA_052272885.1 of Anaerovibrio sp. Lineage (GTDB taxonomy): Bacteria > Bacillota > Negativicutes > Selenomonadales > Selenomonadaceae > Anaerovibrio. The sequence continues at coordinate 10,972 of DAVZJH010000043.1, forward strand.
ATTGGCAGGTAAGGGAGCCGGTGGCTTATTTGAAGGAATTTGCTGTGCCGGATAATGGTAACAGCAAATATGGCAGATATTATTATTCCTATGACTATGGGCCGGTGCATTTTATTGTGCTGAATACTCAGCTGCAGGAGCTAAAGGAAATGAGTCCAGATTTGAGGGAAGAACAGCTTCGTTGGTTTCGGCATGATGTGGCCAATAGCCAAAAGCCTTGGAAGGTAGTGCTGATGCACCGAGATGCTTTGCAATACAGAATTAATGGCAGACCAGAGCGGCAAGAGGGCTTTGATGATGAGGGCTTGGTGTGGATGCCCTTATTTGAGGAAATGGGAGTAGATGCTGTTCTTTCGGCCCATCTTCATACCTACAGGAATCGGGGGCATATTCGGAATTTTCGACATGATGCCTCAGGGCCTTTATATATCCTCACTGGTGTAGCTGGCAATGTGCGCTATCCCAATCTTTGGATTAATCATGCCTTGGACGAGTATGTAGCGCCTCAGCCGGAAACGGCTAACTACATGACTATGCAGGCTACAGAAAACCAGTTGGATTTTTATTGTTATTTGCCTGATGGTATAGAGTTGGATCACGAAGTACTGAAAAAATAATTTTCTAGTGGAGAAGGATAGTACTGGGTATAAATATGCAGAAAATATGGTCTTGGCTGTAGCTTGCATATAAGACAAAAATACTATATAATCATCATACTAAAGAAATAAATAGGTTTTGGGAAAGGAAATTTTGGGGTGAGGGCAAAGGTATTGTCTACACTAGATATGGTGTTTGTATGGAATTAGATCTAAAAAATAATTTGTCCAGGTATTTTGAAGCTTTAGAAGCAGAGGTTTTTATGAAGGATGGAGAGGGACGGTATATTTTTACCAATAGACCAAATCCGGAATGGGCCAAGCCTGGAGTTAGTATTATTGGCAAATTTGATAGCGATGTTCAGCTGGATAAAAATATGGCTAGGCAATGCCGCAGTGAGGATTTGGAGGTTTTGGCCACTGGCAAGAAAATTAAAACTCAGTGCAGTTCAGTTATAGATGGCCATAAGGTATATTATGAGATTGTCAAAACCCCAGTATACGACGATAATGGCAATATTGTGGGTATTACCTGTATTGCCAGCGATGTAACAGAAAAGGTTAATTTGGAGCAGAAGCTGTTGCACTACTATCGGAGAGATGCGCTGACAGGTCTTTATAATAGAAATTATTTGAACAAATGGCAGGAGTGCAAGACCATAGAGTACCCTTTGGCTGTGTTGGTATTGGATTGTAATCATCTCAAACATATAAATGATAATTATGGACATAAGGCGGGCGATGAGCTGCTGGGTATGGTGGCTGCGGCTATAGAAGCCAATCTTGGCAAGGATGATTTTGCCTTTCGGGTTGGCGGTGATGAATTTGCTATTATTTGCAACAAAACAGATGAGGCTAGGGCCAAGCAGCTGGTACAGAAGCTGCATTGTGAGCTGACAGGATTATATCTTCATGGCGTGATGCTGTCTGCCTCTATTGGCTATGCCTGTGTCAAGGATAATAGTAAGGAAATACCTCAGATGTACAAAGAAGCAGATCATATGATGTATGAGAACAAAAGGAAATATCATGAGTTTTGCGCTAAGCAAAAGGCTGTAGAGGCTGAAACAAGGAAAGCTTCTTCTTAAGCCTTTGGCTAAAGCTCCAGGATAAACTGGGGGTTATAAGCCCCTATTTAGCTATTGCTTAGAATGAGATAATTTGATATACTATATCTGTTGCGGTTGTAGCTCAGCTGGATAGAGCATCTGCCTCCTAAGCAGGGGGTCGCGCGTTCGAATCGCGCCAATCGCACCAGATGAAAATAACCTCAGAATCTTGTTTAGCAAGAGTTCTGAGGTTTTTTTGATGCAGGAAATAGGATACTTTTTATACGTTTTGGGCTTTATATTCCTCTCCCCAATTCCACATGGCGTCTAAAATAGGTTTAAGGCTCTTACCTAATTCTGTCAAACTGTACTCAACACGTGGTGGAACTTCTGCATAAACCTTTCGATTGACAAGCCCTTTTTTTTCCATATCGCGCAGCTGTGCTGTCAATACTTTTTGAGAAACATTCCCTATGGATTTTCTTAATTCTCCAAATCGTTTTGTTCCGGGCATTAAGTCACGCAATATGAGAACTTTCCATTTATCGCCTATCAGCATAAGGGTGGTTTCTACTGGGCAGGCTGGCAAATTTTTTTCGTTTGGCATGGTATCTCTCCTTTTCTATAGTTTCCTTTTGGTAACTATAGCACAATTATGTGCTTACTTTACAAATGGGCTTTACGGGCTTATTATAATCTTGCAAATGAAAAATTGCAAACGAAAAAACTTATTTAATGTCAGGAGGTCATTTATCATGAATGAAGTTGTGAAATTTTTACAGGAAAATCCTGTACAGTATCTTGCTACAGTTGGTCGTGACGGGAAAGCAAAATGCCGTCCGTTTATGTTCTGCTTTGAGCAGGACGGAAAGCTGTGGTTCTGCACAAATAACACGAAAGATGTTTATAAGGATATTCAGAATAACCCTTATATTGAAGTTTGTGTTTCTTCTCCGGCGTATGCGTGGATTCGCTTGAACGGGAAAGTTGTTTTTGAGAACAACATGGCAGTAAAAGAAGGCTGCATGAAGAACCCGATTGTAAAGGGACAGTATCAAACCGCAGACAACCCGATTTTTGAGGTATTCTATCTTGAGGACGCACACGCAGTAATCGCTGATTTTTCTGGCAACCCGCCGAAGGAATATGATCTGTAAATAGCAAGAGCAGCCCTGCAAGCCGATAAGGTTGCAGGGCTGCCTTATATGGAGGACACATCATGACTATCCGAGAATATTTTTCCTTTATTGTAGATGAAATTCATTCCACTGTTATAGCTACTGTAGACGATAACGGTCTGCCTGTAACTTGTGCCATTGACATTATGGATTTTGATGAAAATGGTTTGTATTTTTTAACCGCAAAGGGAAAAG
>DAVZJH010000043.1:14089-15779 GCA_052272885.1 Anaerovibrio sp.
AAAAAGCAGGCGCTCTCTTTTGGAAAAGATGAAAAAAATCAATTTCAGCTATTTCGGTCACTTGTAAATGTACGCCCACCAATGCCAGCGTCTTTTCAATTTTTGAAGATACAGGACGAATATCTGCAAGCAGAGCTTAGGGGCAAAGGGATTACCGATATGGAAAGTCTGACTGCCATTACAGAAGATTTATATTTATGGCAGGGGGATATTACAACGTTAAAGTGCGGAGCGGTCGTTAACGCAGCAAACAGTCAAATGTTAGGGTGCTTTTGCCCTTGCCATGGCTGCATTGATAATGCAATTCATACCTTTGCAGGAGTACAGCTCAGGCTTGAATGTGCTAGTCTGATGAAACAACAAGGGCATGAGGAACAGACAGGACAGGCAAAAATCACGCCAGCCTTTAATTTGCCAAGTCAGTATGTAATTCATACAGTCGGACCGATTATTCAAGGAAAACCCAAACAATCTGACTGTGAACTGCTTGCAGACTGCTACCGTTCCTGTCTGTCACTTGCAGAAAAGAATGGAGTAACCAGTATAGCATTTTGCTGTATCTCAACAGGAGAATTTCATTTCCCAAATGAGAAAGCTGCGGAAATTGCGGTACAGGCAGTTAGGAACTATAAATCTCAAACGCAAAGTAAAATCAAGGTGGTATTTAATGTTTTCAAAGATATGGACTATGAAATCTACCGAAAACTATTCGGATAATATAAAAAGGCTAAAACAGGCAATCCACAATGCTGACGCAATTCTGATAGGCGCAGGAGCCGGACTATCTGCATCAGCCGGTTATACTTATGACGGTGTGCGTTTTCAGAAATATTTTTCTGATTTCAACCAGAAATACGGGATTTCTGATATGTATTCCGGCGGTTTCTATCCATACGAAACACTGGAAGAATACTGGGCGTGGTGGTCAAGGCATATTTACTGTAACCGTTACGACCAACCGCAAAACGAAGTGTACCAAATGCTGCTGAAATTGATACAGGGCAAGGACTATTTTGTTCTGACGACCAATGTAGACCATTTATTTCAAATCAACCATTTTGATAAAAAGAGATTATTTTACACACAAGGCGATTATGGCTTATGGCAGTGTTCAAAAGCGTGTCATCAACAGACGTATGATAATGAAACGGCAGTCCGAAAAATGATTGCCGAACAACAGAACATGAAAATTCCTTCCGAACTCATTCCCCATTGTCCTGTTTGCGGTGCACCAATGACAATGAATTTGCGGTGTGATAATTTTTTTGTTCAAGACGATGGCTGGTATCAGGCGAATAACCGATATGAGGATTTTGTCCGCAGGCATAAAGGCTCAAAGTTATTGCTTTTTGAACTGGGTGTAGGCAATAATACACCTGTTATCATTAAATATTCCTTTTGGAAAATGGCAGTGCAAAATCCTAATGCAATATATTCCTGCGTTAATTTATCTGACGCCTATGCACCAACCGAAATTAAGCGACAGTCAGTATGTCTTGACGGAGATATAGGTACGATTTTGAAAACAGTATCTTGAAATATTGCTGGTGGGTGAACAAGGGGCGACAGCAAAAAGTGCTGCCGCCCTCAGACCGTAGACAAATATGGCAGCGAGTTATCCACACTCGCTGCCATATTTTTTTCTTATAAAGTAGTTTGTATTTTATTTTTTCAAAGTAGCCTGCTATGT
>DAVZJH010000044.1:0-15741 GCA_052272885.1 Anaerovibrio sp.
GGTTCGAGTCCTGCTACCCCTGCCATTGAGTATTAACCGCTTCTTAGGAGGCGGTTTTTTTGTGTCCAAGAAAACAGGGAGCACTCCCAGCATAAACCAAAAATACTCCCCTAAAATATATTATTCTGTTTTAGAACCGCTTGGGCTGAACAAACAAGGCCTTAATGGTAATATTAACCTTCTTAACCACCATGCCTGTCATATACTCCACATCCTTGCGAACCTGAGTCTGCAGCTTCTGCACCAAGGTAGGTATATGCTTGCCATAGGTAATAACTACCTCACAGCCAATAACGATACCGGCTGATTCAAAACCTACTTCTCCATCTCCATTGTAGACATGCTCTATCCTTACATCAGCTACCTTGGTAACATTCTCTCCGTCTACCAGCAGCTTGCGAACAATCGCCTTCAAGGCCCAGTCATCAATAATCAGCTTACCATAATAGCTGAATACCGGACGCACAATGGATTTCTCTCCCAGAGTCCGCCGTCTATCCCCATCTCCTCGCTTCTTCTTCAATAAAGAGTTTATAGGATCTATCAGATAACCAGAAAAATGTGGCTTCAATTCGATGGTTGGTACAGGAATAATATGCTTGCCCTCCCGCAATCTATGAAAGCGCGCCTTTTCCATCTCAGACTGAGTAGCAATTTCCTCAATATGCACAAAATGGGAAATCTCTGGCAGTTTCAGAGCTTTGGCTATTTTTCGTGCCATATTCTCTGATGTACCCAGAATAAGAATCCGCACTGGCTTAGTTTCTTCAATTGCTTTGCGTACTTCCTCTGCATGACCTGGCAGCACAAAGATAGCTCGCTTCACAGCCAGTACCTTATTCTGCTCCCTCTTAGCAGATTTACCAGCAATTATTTTGCCGTCCTTTATTAGCAGACCATCATCAATAATGGCATCTGCCTGGTTGTTATGGGCAACCAAAAGAGCACGATGACTTTTTCCGGTGCCGCTTGGCCCCACTAAAGCTATAACCTCCATAGTACCCTCCATTTTCTATATCCAGAAATCCAATCTTGTCTATTTGCAGCAGCTTTCCAGAAGAACCCCTTTAGAGCTCAGGCTCTCTGTACAATTCCTCAGCATAGCAATCCTCTATCACAAATTCTCCTATCTGCTTAGGCCATCTGCCTGGTATGCCGTGAAAATCAGAGCCGCCAGTCACCAGCAAATGGTATTTTTCTGCCAGCTCCAGATACCGCTTGGTATCCTCCTCATCGTGCTGAGGATAAATAGCTTCAATGCCCTCAATACCGTTTTTCAACAGCTTCTCCACCAAAGCATCATTATGTATCAGCTTAGGATGGGCCAACACCGGGGTACCACCGCTATTCTTTATCAAATCAATGATTTCCTCTGCCTCCAAACGATAATGAGACACATAGGCAGGCTTGCCCTTTTCCAGCAGCTGCTCAAAGGTCTCCTTGACACTGGCACAATATCCCTTCCGCACCATAACCTGAGCAATATGAGAACGGCTAATGGAGGTACTGCCATCGGCAATCTCCAATACATCTGTCTCAGATATATCATAACCCAAATTCTGCAGCTTTTCCACCATAGTAGAAAATCTCGTCCACCGGGCTTCTACCACATCGTTTAACCGCTCCACCAATTCTCTATTATAAATATCAACATTATAACCAAGAATATGAATCTCGCTGGTATCATGATGGGCACTAAATTCTATACCAGGAATAATTTTGATACCAGCATTAGGATACAGTCCTGTTTCATACAGCTGGCAAAGTCCATCTACTGTATCATGATCAGTAATTGCTATAAAATTAAGACCTGCTTCCTTCGCTGCCTGAACCAGCTCCTCCGGCGTTAACAAACCATCAGAACAGCTGGTGTGCATATGCAAATCGCTTGACATTAATCATACCTCTCTAACAAGGAAAAATATATTTTACACTCACTACTTATTCGCCAAAAAACCAAAAAATCCTGCTTTATTCATAAATATATTTATTCAGTAATAAAAATACGCTCTATATTTACTGTTTTTTTAGTAGCAGTATCAATATCCATTACTACAGCGGAATATACAGCCGGCCCCTCTGCCACATTAAAGCGGGCTGGCATACAGGTAGTAAACTTCTTAATAATAATCTCTGGCTCTACCCCCAGTACGGAATGCCAAGGGCCTACCATACCCAAATCTGTAATATAGCCAGTACCCTTAGGCAATATTCTGGCATCAGAAGTCTGAATATGGGTATGGGTACCCACTACTGCCTGTACCCTGCCATCCAGATAAAAGCCCATAGCCATTTTCTCTGAGGTAGTCTCTGCATGGAAATCCAAAACAAAAATATCTGCCTCATTGCCGATTTCCGACAAAATATCCTCTATTTTCTGGAAAGGACAATCCATATCTGGCATAAAGGCCCGGCCAGAAAGGTTGATTACAGCCACATTGGCGCAGCGGAAAGGATAAATACACCAGCCCTTCCCTGGCGCTCCCTGTGGATAGTTGGCAGGCCGTACCAAATAAGGCTCCTGGTCAATAAAACCATATACCTCTCGATTGTCCCATATATGATTGCCAGAGGTAATAACATCGGCTCCTCCCCGCAGCAGCTCATCCATAGATTTGCGACTGATTCCCTTGCCACCAGCAGAATTTTCACCATTCACAATAACCATGTCCACATTATATTTTTGACGCAGTTCTCTTGTATATCTATCAAAGGCTTTGCGGCCAGTACGTCCTACCACATCGCCTACAAGCATAATCTTCATGCTAATCTCCTTGTCAATATACCATAACCCGGCCTTCCTCACGGATGCCTACCATATTTTCCCCAATGTGATTTTCCCGCAGGAAACGAATACGATAATCTATCATTTCAGACTGAGCCTCTACAGCATCTTCATCCAAATTTCTTACTCCATCTGTCAGAAGCAAATCGGCAAAATTTTCTCTTACCAAGGTAACCAGCATATCTATTTCGGTCTTGGTAAGGCTGTCCAGATCTCTGAATATATGCAAGGCTCTTGTCTCATAAAAGAAAGCCATTCTGGCTCCCTGTATTCCTTCAAGCTCATGATAAAGTCTCAGGCTGTCTGTCAACAGCTGATTTACCTTGGTCATCCTCTCCTCCGAGGGCTTCTGACTCAGGGTAAAATCCAGCCATATTCCCTCCTCCTTGCTGTCCAATGTAACCTTCCCCATTTCTGGGAAACAAATCAGCAGGGAAGCTACCAGCTGGATGCTGTCCATAGATGCCTCACTAGTGGTTTTACGATTTTTCTTAAATTTCATAATTGGTACCTCCTCTCACAGATATTATGAGAGAATTTTCGCCCTTGGTCTTAAAAAAAACAGGCTGCCGTCCCAGGACGACAGCCCAATTTGTTTGTCAAAATTATTTTGCGTAATCAACTACGCGGGTTTCACGAATAATAGTGGCCTTAATCTGACCTGGATACTCCAGCTCAGACTCAATCTTCTTGACAATATCGTGTGCCAGAATAACAGCACCTGCATCATCAACCTTGTCAGGCTTAACCATAACTCGAATCTCACGACCTGCCTGAATGGCAAAGCAACGCTCTACACCGCTAAAGCCCTCTGCAATCTCCTCCAAACGGGTAAGACGCTTCAAATAGGACTCCAGACTTTCGCGACGGGCACCAGGACGAGCAGCGGATACAGCATCAGCTGCTGCCACCAATACTGCTTCCACAGTATTTGGCTCTGCATCCCCATGATGAGCCATAATAGCATTGATAACATCCTTGGACTCACGATACTTCTTGGCAATATCTGCACCGATGGTTACATGAGTACCCTCAACCTCGTTGTCTATAGATTTACCAATATCATGAATCAGGCCAGCACGCTTGGCCAACATAACATCTACGCCCAGCTCAGCAGCCATCATGCCTGCCAAATGGGATACCTCTACAGAGTGATTCAATACATTCTGACCATAGCTGGTACGATATCTCAAACGGCCCAGCAGCTTAATCAGCTCTGGATGAAGGCCATGAACACCAGTATCAAAAGTAGCCTGCTCACCAGCCTCCTTGATACGCTGATCCACCTCGCGACGAGCTTTCTTCACCATTTCCTCAATGCTGGTAGGATGAATACGTCCATCAGCAATCAGCTTCTCCAAGGCAATTCTTGCCACCTCACGGCGTACAGGATCAAAGCCAGAGAGAATAACAGCCTCTGGAGTATCATCAATAATCAGGTCAATACCTGTCATGGTTTCCAAAGCCCGAATATTACGGCCCTCACGACCAATGATTCTGCCCTTCATTTCATCGTTAGGCAGAGCAACTACAGATACAGTAGTTTCTGCTACATGGTCAGCAGCACAACGCTGAATAGCCATAGAAATAATATTTCTGGCCTTTTTGTCAGCCTCATCCTTAACCTGCTGCTCATATTCCTTGATTTTCATTGCCTTCTCATGCTGCAGCTCCTCATCAATTTCAGCTAACAGCATAGTCTTGGCTTCTTCAGTGGTCAAACTGGAAATGCGCTCCAGCTCAGACTTCTGCTTCTCGTGAAGCTCATCAATAGCAGCCTGACTCTTTTCTAGCTTTGCTTCCTTGGAGGCAAGGTTTTCTTCCTTTTTCTCCAAAGAATCCAACTTTCGGTCCAGATTCTCCTCCTTGGACACCAGACGGCGCTCCTGACGCTGCAATTCATTACGGCGGTCACGGGTTTCACGATCTAATTCCTGACGAAGACGATGTACATCTTCCTTTGCTTCTAATAGCTTTTCCTTTTTTGCAGCCTCGCCCTTGGACTCAGCAGCCTTCACAATACGACGAGCTTCCTCCTCAGCAGAACCAATCTGCTTTTCGGCAGCCTGCTTGCGCATCATATAGCCTCCGGCACCACCTACTGCCAAAGCGGCAATCGCTGCAAGTATAATCTCAATGATAATAACACACCTCCTTCTTTTATTATTCTGCCATTTCATGGCGTTTATTATCATTCATCAGCTGTATTCTCATACAACCATACCATTATATTTTACGAATTATCCGTCGTAAAGTCAAGGGAATATATTCCCGTATGCATAGTCATCCCCTAAATAAAATAACATTCCCCTGCCAACTGACAAGAGAATGTTATCTATCAAAGCTTATTATTTCTTTACCATACGGTTAATAGCACTAAAGAGAGCCATCACGGAAGCGGTAATAATATCTGTATCCATACCAGCACCCCAGGTAATCTTACCATCTGTGCCAGTTACACCAATATAGGCCATAGCACGAGAGGTAGAACCAATTTCCAGAGCGTGCTCGCTATAGGTCAAGTCGGTATATTTTACATCAGTGTTTTCCTGAATAGCATTGCTGATAGCATCCAGACGACCATTACCCTTGGCCTTAAATACAGTTGGTTTGCCGTTGATTTCCAGCTCCACATAGCCGGAGCGGGTGCCATCTACTTCCTTTTTCAAGCTGAAATCAATGAGATTATACGGAGTAGAAACATTTACATAATTATCATGGAAAATCTGATAGATTTCATCTCCCAGCAGTTCCTTATGCTTGTGGTCGGATACATCCTTAACACAGTAGCCGAAATCCTCCCGCATCTTCTTTGGCATGGAAATACCATATTTTTGCTCCATAATGTAGGCTACACCGCCCTTGCCAGACTGGCTGTTGATGCGAATAACATCTGCCTCATATTCACGACCTACATCGTGAGGATCTATTGGCAGATATGGTACTGTCCAATGATCTGGATCCTGCTCCTCACGCCACTTCATGCCCTTGGCAATAGCATCCTGATGAGAACCAGAGAAAGCCGCAAATACCAAGGCACCAGCATATGGCTGACGCTCATGGACATGCATTCTAGTAACCTTTTCATAAAGCTCCACCAGCTCATGGATATTGGAGAAATCCAGCTTTGGATCTACGCCTAATACATACATATTCATGGCAATGGTTACAATATCAGCATTACCAGTACGCTCACCGTTGCCAAAGAGAGTACCCTCAATACGGTCAGCGCCAGCCAACAGGCCCATCTCGGAATCAGCTACGCCGCAGCCTCTATCATTATGAGGATGGAGGGAAAGCTCCACCGCATCACGATATTTCAGGTTCTGGGAAATATAAGCTACCTGCATGGCATAAATATGAGGCATGGACATTTCCACAGTAACAGGAATGTTGATAATAGCCTTGCGATCTGGAGTTGGCTTCCATACATCCAGCACGGCATTACATACCTCTAAAGCGTACTCTGGCTCTGTACCGGTAAAGCTCTCTGGAGAATACTCAAAGCGATAGTTAGCTCCAGCCTCCTCAGTGAGCTTCTGCAAAAGCTTGGCACCATCAATGGCAATCTGCTTGATTTCTTCTTTGTTCTTGCGGAATACCTGCTGACGCTGGGCAAAGGATGTGGAATTGTACACATGAACAATGGCGTTCTTAACGCCCTTTAGAGCCTCAAAGGTCTTTTTGATAATATGTTCTCTAGCCTGAGTCAATACCTGAACAGTTACATCATCTGGAATCAGATTTTCATCCACCAAACGGCGCAGGAAAGTATATTCAGTTTCAGAGGCTGCTGGGAAGCCTACCTCAATCTCCTTGAAGCCAATCTTAACCAGCATCTTGAAGAACTCAATCTTCTCATCAAGACTCATAGGAATAACCAGGGCCTGATTGCCATCTCGCAGGTCAACAGAGCACCAGGTTGGGGCCTTGTCTGGGAACTGCTTCTGAGCCCAGCTCATATCAATAGTTGGTGGCATAAAATAACCAGGCTGATACTTTTTTACATTTTCCATCATCGATCTCTCCCTTGCTTGATTACGCAAAAACTATCTACGGAGACGATGGCAACAAAAAAGCTCCGTCTCCTTTTACAGAGACGAAGCTTAAAACTCCGTGGTACCACTCATATTCACACATTGCTGTGTGCACTCATTTACGGATACTGACATATCCTCCTGTTGTAACGGCCAGTTCCCGGCACCGCCTACACCAAAGGTTCAGGGTGCTGCTCCAGGGCCAGTTCACATTGCATTGCCTGCTGTCTCACACCAACCGACAGCTCTCTGAAGGGTACTGCAATACTACTACTCCCCATCCTTGCATTTGCTTATTAACTTGTGTAGTTAAGAGTATATCAAATCATTTGCTTGATTTCAAGTAAAAATTATTTTTTATTGAATACTAACTGTCCATTTTCCACTGTCATAGCCACAGTATCACCTTCGCTAACATCACCCTTGATAATGGATTTACTCAGCTCAGTTTCTACAGTATGGCTTAACAGACGACGGAGTGGACGGGCACCGAAGGCTGGGTCAAAGCCCTGCTCTGCCAAGAGATTCAAAGCCTTGTCATCCCAAGTAAGATGCATCTTTATCTGCTTTTCCAGACGGTCATTAAGCTGCTGCAGCAGGAGAGCGGCAATATTCTTTACCTGTTCCTTGGCCAGGCCCTTGAATACCACAATATCATCTACACGGTTCAGGAACTCTGGACGGAAATATTCTTTCAGAATTTCCTTAACAGACTTCTCTGCTTCCTCTGGGGACTTGTTCAAAATCTCATGGGAACCCAGATTAGAGGTCATGATAATAACGGTATTCTTGAAGTTTACCACTCTGCCCTTGCCATCGGTAAGACGGCCATCATCCAGAATCTGCAGCAGGACATTAAACACATCTCTATGAGCTTTTTCGATTTCATCCAGCAGAATAACGCTATATGGATGACGGCGAACAGCCTCTGTCAGCTGGCCACCCTCGTCATAACCAACATATCCCGGAGGCGCACCAATCAAACGGGATACAGAGTGCTTCTCCATATACTCACTCATATCAATACGAATCATGCTGCGTTCATCGTCAAAGAGAGCCTCTGCCAGAGTCTTGGCCAGCTCAGTTTTACCAACACCAGTAGGGCCAAGGAAGATAAAGGAACCAATTGGCCGTTCTGGAGCCTTGATACCTGCTCTAGCTCGCAAAATAGCCTCGCTGACTACCTTAACAGCCTCATCCTGGCCAATTACCCGCTCATGGAGCACATCCTCCAAATGAAGCAGCTTCTCTCTTTCACCAGTAAGCATCTTGGTAACAGGAATGCCAGTCCAACGGCTTACTACCTTGGCAATATCCTCCTCACCAACTTCTTCCTTCAAAAGCTGGCTGTCAGAACCCTTGGTGGCAATGGATTCCTCCTCAGCCTGCAGCTTCTTCTGCAGCTCTGGGAGACGACCATATTTCAATTCAGACAGCTTGTTCAGATCGTAATCTCTTTCTGCACTTTCCATCTGACTGCGAACATTGTCCATTTCCTTCTTAATGCCACGAACTCGCAAAATTGCCTGCTTCTCAGAATCCCACTGTGCCTGCAATTCCTTCTGCTGAGCCTGCAAGTCTTCCTTTTCCCTGCGAATGCTAGCCAGCTTTTCCTGACCAGCTTCATCAGTTTCCTTCTGGAGAGCTTGCTCCTCAATTTCCAGCTGAAGAATCTTACGGCGCACTTCATCTAATGGTGCAGGCATGGATTCAATTTCAGTTCTCAGCTTGGCAGCAGCCTCATCCACCAAATCAATAGCCTTATCTGGCAGGAAACGGTCAGAAATGTATCGGTCAGACAGCACTGCTGCAGATACCAGAGCCGCATCACGAATCCGTACACCATGATGTACCTCATAACGCTCCTTCAAGCCACGGAGGATGGAAATCGTATCCTCTACAGATGGTTCACCAACCATAACTGGCTGGAAACGACGCTCCAAGGCAGTATCCTTTTCAATGTACTTGCGGTACTCATTCAAAGTAGTAGCACCAATGCAGCGCAGCTCACCACGAGCCATCATTGGCTTCAACAGATTACCGGCATCCATAGCACCGTCGGTAGCACCAGCACCTACCACAGTATGTACCTCATCAATAAACAGCAAAATCTGTCCATCAGATTTTACTACCTCGTTGAGAACGGATTTCAATCTTTCCTCAAACTCACCACGATATTTGGCACCAGCCACCAAAGCACCCATATCCAAGGAGAACAAGGTCTTGTTCTTCAAAGACTCAGGTACATCTCCAGCCACAATTCTCCGAGCCAATCCCTCTACAATAGCGGTTTTACCAACACCTGGCTCACCAATCAACACAGGGTTGTTCTTGGTACGGCGGGACAAAATCTCAATGGTTCTTCTGATTTCATCATCACGGCCAATAACTGGGTCCAGCTTACCCTGACGAGCCACCTGAGTCAAATCACGGCCGTATTTTTCCAGAGCTTTGTAGCCATCCTCTGGATTGGCAGAGTTTACATTCTGCTTTCTGTTTTTCTTAATGGAGTTGGCAATACCATTCTTGGTCAAGCCGAAGGCACGACAGATATCTCTAGCCTCCTCACTGCCATCCTCCACAATAGCCAACAGCAAATGCTCAGTACTGATATAATCATCCTTCATGCTGTTAGCCAGCTGCTCAGATTTGGCAATAACTCTGCTCAGCTCCACGCTCATGGACAGTCTATCCTGTCCCTTGACACTAAGAATCTTCCGCAGCTCCTGCTCCACTCTTTCTTTCAGCATACCCAGGTCAACATTAGCTTCCTGGAAGATTGTTTCCAGCAGCCCCTCTGGTTCCTGAGCCAAGGCCAGCAGCACATGAAGGCTGGTAATTTCCTGATGGTAGTGCAATGCTGCATTCTGCTGGGCAGCCTGCAATGTATTCAAAACTCTCTGAGTATATTTTTCCTGTTCCATAATCTCTCCACCTTTCACAATGAGATGATTTCTTTTAACATGATTTTGTTCTTTTGATTTTTATTATAAACAAAAAAGACAAAAAGTCAAGATTTATTTTGACTTTTTGTCTTTTAGTTTTTTCACGGTAATTCTACAGTAAAGGTAGTACCCTTGCCCAGCTGACTTTCCACATAAATAAAACCCTTGTGACCATCTATTATATCCTTGGCGATAGCCAAGCCCAAGCCACTGCCTCCCATAGCTCTGGAACGAGTTTTATCTACCCGATAGAAGCGTTCAAATATCTTGGCCTTATCCTCTTCGTTAAGGCCAATACCATTATCTGCCACGCTGAAGCGGATTTTTTTGTTTTTCAAAATCTGGGCGGAAACCTTGATACAGCCATTTTCTGGTGTATACTTTACAGCATTATCCACCAGAATAAGTATCAGCTGCTTGATTTTTTGCTCATCACCATGACAGACAATTCCCTCTGGTACATTATCCTGAATTTCAATATGCTTTTTCTCTGCCACAGGCTGCATATTACGCACCACCTGCTGCAAGGAGCCACTAAGGTCAAAGTCCTGCAGATTCAGCTTTTCCGCATTGTTATCGTTGCGTGCAATTACCAGCAAATCTCCTACCAGCTTGCTCATTTTCTTAACCTCATCCTTTACATCCTCAATAACCTGTTTTAGGAAAGGAGACTCTATGGATGGATCATTATACAGCAAATCCGCCGAGGACATAATCACACTAAGAGGTGTACGCAGCTCGTGAGAAGCATCTGCCGTAAACTGCCTTTGCTTTTCATAAGCATTTTGCATAGGCCGTATCACACAGCCAGATAAATAATATCCTAGAATACCTGCCAATATAAGAGCCACAAGAGCCAGCATTAAAAGAAAATAGGCATATTTGGTAGCCCCTCGATAGAGGGCACTAATATCCTTACCTAGGTATACCACACCGATAATTCGATCATTAAGAGTGATATAAGAGGCAGTGATAATCATTACCCGATCATCACTAAGCTCAAAGGTAGCCACATCATAAAAGGGAACCTGGCCGTCCTGAATCAGGGCCAACACATCATCCTCCAGCCGCTGAGGTGCCTTAGAATAATGTCGCAAATCTCCACGCAAATCAAAGGCATAGAAAAACATTCTCTCTCTATACCCCAAGTCCTCTGGCATATCGTTTTTCTGCATTAGTAGAGCCTCTGCATCAGCTATATCCTTGACTACGCCAGACAGTTCTCTAGCTTGCTCCGAACTAACTGCCCATAACATTCCTCTATAACCCATAAAAATCATCACTGCAAAAATACAGAACATCATGGAGGTATAGAGAATTGCCAATCGCCAACGGCTTTGATAAAACATGTTGGTAAGCTTACATTTATTTAATCTCCAGTTTATAGCCAACACCCCTTATCGTATTAATCAGGAATTTACCCTCAGCGGCCTCCAGCTTTTTTCGCAGCAGCTTCACATAGGAGTCTATATTGTTGGAGCTAACCTCAGATTCCAGCCCCCAGATACGGTCCAAAATAATATCTCTTGGCACCACAATCCCCACATTCTGTACCAGCAAATCAAAAATTTGAAATTCTCTAGGGGAAAGCTGAATAATGCTATCCTTGTGACGCAAAACCTTCGAGGTTCTATCCAGGGAAAACTCTCCCAGCTCCATAACATCCAGCTGAATCTTCTGGCTGCTGCGCCGTCCCAAGGCTCTTAACCTGGCCATAAGCTCATCAAATTCAAAGGGCTTTACTAGATAGTCATCGGCGCCAGCATCCAGCCCAGCAACCCTATCCTCTACAGCATCCCTTGCTGTCAACAGCATAATAGCCTTTTGATATCCATTGGCCCTCAGTTTTTTGCATACCTCCACACCAGACATCTTTGGCATCATCCAGTCCAAGATTACCACATCATATTCATCGTAGGAAGCATAATCATATGCCTGCTCCCCATCCTTTACCCATTCTGTAGCAAGCTGATTTTGTTCCAGCATGTACTGAATCAGCTTACCTAACTTGAGATCATCCTCAGCCAGCAAAACCCGCATAGCCAGGCCTCCTTTAAAATCACGTAATTTTTTGTCATTATAATAAGTATAAATGAAAAAAGCCTAAAAAAACAGCTTGGAAGAAAAAACTTCCAAGCTGTTAGCAAACAAATTTTAGTGGTTTACGCTGTCACGAAGCACAACATCGTGAGAACCACCCTCTACAATACTGGTAGAGGAAACCAAGGTCAGGCGAGCCTTCTCCTGGAGCTCAGGAATGCTGAGAGCACCGCAGTTGCACATGGTGGAACGAATCTTGCTCAGGGTAATACCCACATTATCCTTCAAGCTGCCGGCATATGGTACATAGGAGTCAACACCCTCCTCAAAGGACAGCTTCTTAGCACCACCAAGGTCATAACGCTGCCAGTTACGGGCACGGTTAGAGCCCTCACCCCAATATTCCTTGTAGTAGGTGCCGTTAATCTTAACCACATCAGTTGGGCTTTCATCAAAGCGGGAGAAATAACGTCCCAGCATCATGAAGTCCGCACCCATAGCCAATGCCAAGGTCATATGATAATCATGAACGATACCGCCATCAGAGCATACAGGAATATAGATACCAGTAGCCTCATAGTATTCATCACGAGCTGCACATACATCAATCAGAGCAGTAGCCTGTCCACGGCCAATACCCTTGGTTTCACGAGTGATGCAGATAGAGCCGCCGCCAATACCTACCTTGATAAAGTCAGCGCCAGCCTCGGCCAGGAACATAAAGCCCTCACGGTCTACAACATTACCTGCACCAACCTTTACATCCTCACCGAAGTTTTCATGGATGTACTTCAAGGTAATTCTCTGCCACTCAGAGAAGCCCTCAGAGGAGTCAATGCACAGTACATCAGCACCAGCCTTCAACAGGGCAGGAACACGCTCTGCATAGTCACGAGTATTGATACCAGCGCCAACAATATAACGCTTGTTATTATCAATCAGCTCCAGCTCATGCTCCTTGTTATCGGTATAATCCTTGCGGAATACCATATAACGGAGACGCTGATTCTCATCCACCAATGGCAGCATATTCAGCTTGTTTTCCCAAATCATATCGTTAGCCTCTGGAAGAGTGGTATCTGCACTAGCATAAACCAGCTTTTCAAATGGAGTCATAAATTCCTTGGCTGGAGTATCTGGACTCATACGGGTTACACGATAATCACGGCTGGTAACAATACCCAACAGCTTGCCGGTAGGAGTACCATCCTCAGTTACAGCCATAGTAGAGTGGCCAGTCTTTTCTTTCAGTGCCAAAATCTCAGCAATAGTTGTTTCAGGAGTAATGTTGGAATCACTGTCTACGAAGCCGGACTTGAAGTTCTTTACCCGTGCTACCATAGCTGCCTCTTCCTCAATACTCTGGGAACCATAGATAAAGGAAACGCCGCCCTCACGAGCCAATGCTACTGCCATGCGGTCATCAGATACAGACTGCATGATGGCGGAAGTCATTGGAATATTCATGGAAATCTTTGGTTCCTCACCCTTTTTAAACTTTACCAATGGAGTCTTCAAGGAAACATTTGCTGGAATGCACTGATCAGAAGAATAACCAGGTACCAGAAGGTACTCGCCAAAGGTATGAGATGGTTCACTGAAATAGAATGCCAACTTAATCCCTACTTTCTGTAAAAATCAAAATGAATGCCCAAGGGGCCTTGCTAACCGAATCATATCTAAAGATATTGTTTTAATGTTAGTACAAAGAAGCCAATTTGTCAAACATTTTTCTTATACAACCTAAAACAAAAGCCCCCATGAGCAAAGTCACAGGGGCAAAGGAAAATCAAATTACTCTACAGTTACAGACTTGGCCAGATTACGTGGCTTGTCTACATCGCAGCCACGGGTAATGGCAGTATAATATGCCAACAGCTGCAATGGCAGTACAGTCAGCAATGGAATAATCAGCTCATCAGTATTTGGCACATAGATAACATGGTCAGTATACTTCTTCAGCTCAGTATCACCCTGAGCAGCAATACCGATAACCACAGCATCACGAGCCTTTACTTCCTTGATGTTGCTGAGAGTCTTTTCATAAACACTCTTCTGGGTAGCCAGCGCAATAACAGGCACACCACTGGTAATCAAGGCCAGAGTACCATGCTTTAGCTCACCAGCTGCATAGGCCTCAGCATGAATATAGGAAACCTCCTTCAGCTTCAAAGAGCCCTCCAAAGCTACATAATAATCCAAGGCACGACCCAGGAAGAAGGCATCATTAGTATAGCCATACTGCTGAGCAAAAGCCATAATAGGCTCCACATCCTCCAGAGTCTCACTAATCTGGCTAGGAATATTCTTCAACTGAGTCAAAAGCTGAGTCATACGCTCAGTATCCACAGTCTCCCGAAGGCCAGCCATGTAGGCGCCCAACAGGAACATAACAATCAGCTGAGTAGTATAAGCCTTGGTAGAAGCTACAGCAATCTCAGGGCCTGCACAGGTATAAACAACCTGATCTGCCTCACGAGCAATGGAGGAACCAACTACATTGGTTACAGCCATAGTCTTGGAGCCCAGACGCTTTGCTTCCTTCAAGGCAGCCAAGGTATCAATAGTCTCGCCAGACTGGCTGACTACGATGGTCAAAGTGCTATCATCAATAATTGGCTTTCTGTAGCGGAACTCAGAAGCAATATCCACCTCTACAGGGATACGAGCCAAATTCTCAATATAATACTTACCTACCAAACCAGCATGATAAGCAGTACCACAGGCAATAATAAACACTCTGGAGAAAGAATTTACATATTCCTTGGTCCACTTCAGCTCATCCAACACTACAGCACTATTATCATTGGCAATACGGCCGGTGAGAGTATCTCTTACAGCCTTTGGCTGTTCGTGAATCTCCTTCAGCATGAAGTGCTCATAACCACCCTTTTCAGCTGCCTCTGCATTCCAATTAACCTCAAATACCTTCTTGGTAATAGGCTCGCCACGACGGTTGGTAATCCAAACAGAATCCTTCTTTACTACAGCAATTTCACCATCGTTAATAATATAGGTACGACGGGTGCGGGCAATAATAGCAGGAATATCGGAAGCAATAAAGTTCTCTCCCTCACCCAAGCCAATAACCAGCGGATTATCCTGCTTGGTGCAAATCAAGGTATCTGGATCATGCTTGGACATAAATACGATGGAATAGGAACCCTCAATCTGCTTCAAAACCTTGCGAACAGCAGCCTCGAAATCCCCATCATAAGCCTCCTCCAACAAATGAGGCAACACCTCAGTATCAGTTTCAGACTTGAATACATGGCCCTTCTCAATCAACTGCTCCTTAAGCACCAGATAATTCTCAATAATACCATTGTGTACTACTGCAAAATCCCCAGTGCAGTCAGTATGAGGATGAGAGTTCAAATCAGATGGGGCACCATGTGTGGCCCAACGGGTGTGACCAATACCCATGCAGCCTACAGGTACATTGCCATCAATCTTCTTCTCCAGCTCTGCCAGACGGCCTACGCTTTTCTCCACACGAATCTTGTCATTTTCATCATTGTATACAGCAATACCAGCAGAGTCATAGCCTCTATACTCCAGCTTGTTCAGACCTTCCAACAAAAACTTTGCTGCCTGCTTGTCGCCTACATAACCAACAATACCACACATAATATACCTCCGTATCTACCAGTATCACAATACTGGCACAGGATAGAAAGTCTCTTTAACATCTACTACAACAATCTATCCGGAAGTCCTGTCTACCCGCGCCATCTGCTTTGTACCATCAGTTACCTGTGGCTTTGACATAGGCTTTCGATGGGGCACCACCGAGAGGCATCCGCTGAAAATTCGACAACCTCTTTCCTCGTCAGCCTGACCATGTATCAGGCTCATGCGCTAAATATTGTGAAAACTTCTATATAAAATAAAAGACATTCACCATATTTTTTCTCCTGCCAACATAATCTCC
>DAVZJH010000045.1:0-15444 GCA_052272885.1 Anaerovibrio sp.
AGAGGACGGTGTGAAATTTCATAAAAATATTAAATAATTATCTTGTTTGGTATAATGAATTAAGAATTAAAAAATCATTTGGATATATGAGTCATATGGAGTACAGACGAAGTCTCGGGTTAGCAACTTAGCTAGTCCAAGAAATCGTCCGCACCCCCGTCACAAATTAAAAGTATCGGAACTGCAAATTCCAAAGTGTCTTACCTCAGAAGTATTACTAATGCTGCACTTAGTGGAGAATTAGACTTTAACTCATTAAAAGAAATGAACGACTCCGATGTATTTAAGTACTGAACATCATTCAAAGGAATTGGAAAATGGACAGCAAATATGTATTTGATTTTTATTCTTAACAGAATGGATATCTTACCTACTAACGATGCTACTTTCTTACAATCTTATGAGTGGCTTTATAAGACAACTGACCGTTCAGACACATCAATACGAAACAAATGTAAAAAATAGAAACCTTACTCTTCTATTGCGTCTCGATATTTATATCGTGCATTAGATTCAGGATTAACAAAGGAAGAATTCCATATGTATAAATAACAAAGGAGATTTTGATTATGCCATATTTTAACTATCTTGATAAACGTGCTAACGAATACTACATAAATAGTCGTGTACCGTTCTCTCCACTAGGAACACTAAATCCAGACTTAGTAAAAACAGTATTTGATTTTGCATATCAAATGACTTTCGGGCAAGGCGGAGAACACAGAGCACACAGAACAGGTGGAACTCATCAAAGACGAAATGGAGAAATTTTTGCGAATACATTCCAAGGTAAGCTTGCAGAATATGCTCTTTTTTGCGTACTGACTAATAGTGGCATTAATGTAAGTGAACCTGTTTTAGGTGTTTTCGGTTTAGGCGAGTGGGATTCTGTTGATTTAACAATCGGCGATGAATCAGTTTCAATTAAATCAACAAAGTCTTTTGGGAATCTTCTTTTATTAGAAGAACATGATTGGGACGAACAAGCAAATTATCTACCTAATGGTCATGGGTATGACTATACATTTTTAATTAGAATGAATCCATTCTGTGAAGACGTTATGAGAAGAAATAGATTTTTATATTCTGATAGCATTAATGAAGCAATCCTTAAACAAATAATCATGGCAGAAAGCTGGACGTTTGATATACCGGGATATGTAACCAGAGAAGACTTAATTCAAATAATCAACGAAAACTATATTCTTCCACTCGGTTCTATGCTTAACGGTAAGACTCGAATGGATGCATCAAACTATTACATTCAACCAGGTGATATGAGAAACTTGAACAGTTTCATTAGAGACCGAGGATAAGGAGGATATATGATTACTATACCAATAAACAAAAATGACATACTGAAGTCGATATATTTCATCACAGCAATCATACAAAAGCAAACAAGCGGTTCAATGCAAGGGGCATTAAGTTCCAAAGGCGACTTGATGGGTGGTATTTTTGACAGATGGATTAATACCGTTCCTGAAAGTATTATTTTCAATAAAATTATACTTCCGGAAGTGAGAAATGGTCAGTCCTCTGAAATCATTTCAGACTTCTATTTGTATGATCCTAAAACAGCAGGAATAGCACCAGATGTAATAGGAATCAGAACCCCTAACGTTACTATACCATTTGCAGTTTTTAATGAACGATGGATTCCTGTAGACAATATGCCTCAAATTGAAGTTAAAACTTTCAAGAAACCTCAAAAAATGATTTCACTTAGAAATCAGGATTACGATGGCAAATATCTTGTAATGGCTGAAAGTGAACTAAGAATTGATTATTTGTTACCATTTTTTGATGCTTCAATCTTCCAGAATTCAATCCAGAGCAATCTTGTAATGAATGATAAAACTTTCATTATTTCTAATTCTGCTGGTAGAATACAAGGAATAGACATTGTTGACATTAACAATGATGAGATAGGAACTGTCACATTACTTAAAGTTACTACAGCCGAATCATTTATGGAATCCTCTACTTTCTGCGAGGGAACTGTAAGTGTTCAATACATAAATGGAGTAGAGAAAAAAACAAGAGTTCCTGCTGGAGCTTTTGAAGAAGTCCCACTATCAGAATACTGCACTAGAACAGCCATTGGTTTATACAGATTTTCAGATAAGTGGTACGAAGGATATACAGAGGAAAATATACCGTATTATACGAAAACCTCACGTGGTGGATCATCAAATGTATTTTTGTATAGAACATTAGATTTTTATGTGGACGATATTGATTCAGTAAGCATTATAAAAAAATCCATCAGTTCTGTATATATAAAAGCAAATAAATCTGTCAGATTTAATGAGCATCAACTTCAAGCTGATTCAATTTATAAGATTGACTTTGCTATGCTCGACCGTAGCTCTAATAACGGAGTTGAGTACTTTATGCAAAAGAGTTTAATATCACACATCAATGATTATCAAGAACAATTAAAAAACATACTTGAAATAATAATAAATGGAGGAAAGTAGCAATGAAAGACTACAAAGTAAGATTAAAGGATGGAACAATTATCACTGGAGATGACTTTGACCAAAAAGATTTTGATAAGTTAAAGAGCATATTTAAGAAATGGCTAAACATTAACGCTGATTTAAAATCGCTTAAAGGACGTGGATTAAATGTTCCTGACGTTTTAAGTGAAGCCTTATTTTGCATAGCTTTTGGCGCGGTTCGCACTAATGATGATCCAGGTGCACATTCATATGACT
Source organism: Anaerovibrio sp. (assembly GCA_052272885.1). Taxonomy (GTDB): domain Bacteria; phylum Bacillota; class Negativicutes; order Selenomonadales; family Selenomonadaceae; genus Anaerovibrio. The sequence continues at coordinate 2,724 of DAVZJH010000045.1, forward strand.
GTGTCATCAAAGCAACTGGCGAAGGAGTCCAGGTAAAATCAGCGTCTAGTCCTAATGACTGTACTTCTTTTGGTCCTACATCAACTTGGGACTTATTATACTATGCTGATTTTGCCCCAAATGGTTATGCGGATGGTAATGTATATTTCTATGAGATAGATTCCGCTGATGTATACGGTTTAGTTTTAAACCAGAAAAAGAACGAAACCTTTGCAGATCAGCAAGCGCAAGGAAGACGTCCACGTTTTTCTATGCAATCAAAAATAATTGGAGAAAAAGGTCTTAAACCCGTAAAAAAAATTTGTCTTACAGATTAAAAAATCGAACAGCCAGAATGAAATAATTTCTTCATTCTGGCTGTCTTTTTTTATTTTGAAATAATCTTAAGTATCTCGTCTGCAATAAGTGTAATAACAGGAACTGAAACTGCATTTCCTGCCTGTTTATAAAGATGGCTATTTCCATATGCCCTTCCTTTATAAGTGGTAGGTAAACAATATCCATTTCCGACTGGAAATCCTTGTAACTTGAATGTTTCTGCAGGAGTCAGTTTTCTAATACCATTTGATGTCAGAATCAAAGGAACGTTATGTCCTCCAGTTCCCATATTAGCCGTCAAGGTCGGACAAACATCAGATTGATTCTTTCTAACATACTGTCCTCTTCTAAGCTGATAAAACTGGTACATTTCCGTAATTGCTTCTATTAAATGGATGCGGATATTCTTTTCACCTTCCAGTTCTTTGAATTCCTCTTCCGTAACAAAATAGTGAGGGTATCTCTCCTTGGTGTAAAAATATGACTTATCTTCAACAGAATAATCAATTATCTTTTTTACATCTTCAGCTCTTTCTTCTGTTCCTTTTTTCTTTTGGAAAGAAGTCAAGTTATCAAACATAGTAAACTGATCAGCATCTTCCTTATTCAAAAAACCAATGATATAAATACGCTCTCTGTTTTGTGGCAAATCAGAGTAGAGCATCGTATTCAGAACCATCTCTTTGATTATATAGCCACTTTCTTCGAGTTTACTTTTGATGACCTGATAAGTTCTACCTTTATCATGTGCCTTTAAATTCTTAACATTTTCTAGAAAAAGAATTCTAGGTTTCTTTCCAAACTTTGCATTCAGCTGACTTATTAAATCGATGAATGACATAAACAGGTTTCCTCTTTCGTCATCGAAACCTTTCTGTTCACCAGCAATGCTAAATGCCTGGCAAGGAAATCCGCCATTTAAAATGTCGATTGGTTCAGCTAAAATCTTCTCATGTAACCGTGAGTAATATTCAACATCATCACTGTTTTCATGATGTAACACCATATTGATATCACCCTCAAGGAGCGTATGCTTAAAGTTTGTTCTGTACGTTTCACACGCGAATTCGTCTATTTCATTTGCCCAACTCATTACATATTCAGCATCTGGATTTTGGGCATTCATAAAACCTAAACAAATACCGCCTACGCCAGCAAATAAACTACCGACTTTATACTGTTTTTTCATAACAATATCCTTTCAATTCTTATTTATTTTCACGTTCGTCAACCCTAAGAATAAGTTGAACATTGATTTTGTCATAATAAACTTTAAATTTGCTTTTTCCTTTTTCTAAATTTAAATTCACCAAAATACTTTTAGGCATTCTAATTCTCATATCTTTTTGTAAGACATAAGTATCAAGATATATTAATTCTTCATCTTTCATCAGTCTTCTTCCTTAGTCTGGATTTAGACTGATTATAAACTATTTTTAGTCTAATTTCAATTGACGTAACAACTAAAAAAGAATCTTTTTATGACTTGCAAATCATATCACTTGTGACATTTTCATACGTATGTGTTACAACAATACCATCTGGTTTTAAATTTATTTCTAAATAGTTCAACAGTTCAGAATTCTCTATAAAATAGTACATCTGTGGAACTATAAATTTCGTTAAGTCTTTCCTTAATTTGTCTAAAGAAATAGCATTAGTGTTTTCAAATCGATGAATTTCCATACCAAATTTATGCTGTGGTAAGTATTCATTGATTCTCTTAATACATTCTGGATCATCTTTATACATTTCTTTCCAGTCCATTAAAGAGGTTTTATTACTCAAATACATAATCCCACAAATAGATTTCATTGGGCTACTGACATATATATACGCCTTAACAGACTCATCCGGGAAGACCTTTCTGTGTTCATATATTTTTTCACCAGAGAGAACCCTTTTATAAACATCTTCCCTTAAACTTAATAGCATTGTTCTCATATGTTATAAATCCTTCCTTATCTGACATTGTATATTTTACATTTGCTGCAGTCCAAAATAACGGACTCCTTCCCTTATTCTTCAATATTTCATGTGGCTTTTAACGAGTATCTAAATTCCCAACGCAGTGGTGTTCCGGTCATTATTTTTTCTCGTATCAAATTTTGATACTGAAGGTACTGTTCATCATAATTATCCCAGTTACTCCAAGCAACCTTTGGTCTTGTAATTCCAAGTGAATCTCTTGCTATATCAAAAAACATAGTTATCAAGTGGAATATGTAAAAACTCAAAAACATCATTCACTTTTTCTCTTAACGCTAATCTAGTTGCATCTGGCATACCCTTAAATATTATTGTGCGATTCATATCTTGATAAGCTCTGCTACTTGCTGCCTTTAGCGGATCAGTAAAATCACCAAAGTAGATAGTCTTTAAGAAATCAAGTATATCCTTATCAACCTTAGTTTCTACTATTTCATCTTTTTCTTCAGTCATTTTAACATCTCCTTTTTAACATTTTTGTATGGTCAACCTATACTAAATAGTTTTATATGGTCAACCTTTTGTTTTTCTTCTGATTACCAAGTCCAAAACGCAGAAAATCCGAGGACTTGGATTTACGACCAAATCCTCGGAAATGCCTTATTTTAAGCCATTTTTCACACTTTTACTTCTGTGTTTTAGTCAACAATACTACGATCTCATATTGCTTAGGAAGAATACATCCATTATCCCTCGACAGCATAGAAAAATACCCCAATAATCTAAAATCAGTCAGTGCTTCAGCTTGTCCAGTCTTCGTTCCAAGGCACTCAAATTGCCACGCTGCACAAATATATCATTGGCTCTATACAGATTTTCTATGGCTGATAAACTTAAATTCTGCAATCTGCTTACAAAAGTATGTCTAAAATGTTTAGGCGATTTCTGCGTTACCTGCATGATATACGAGCATAAATCCTTTGCTCTTGTAATAACCAATAATTCACTAAGCTTTTTTTCCACAGCCTATACTCCTAAAAAATTCCGCCCCTGCTTCGCAGGTAAATTATCTGTTTTATTTTTCTACTTTTCACTTATCGTATAATAGATTTGAAGATTTAGCCAAAAAGCGTGGCGCACTAAACCGAGGCAGCCCATATAAGTGCCAAAGCAGTCGATGGAGCCATCATATTTCACACGCGCCACATCTTCACTATCGCCACCAGCAGAGCGCAGCCACCACCAACCATACTCAAAGTCAGGTTCATCCTCATAAAATCCACTGCTATATGCATATTTTGTCGGTTTACACCATCTTTCTTTTTTACTAACAAAATATTGCTCCACTTCCTTTATACTCAGCAGGAACAATTTATCCTTAGTGTCATTTCCCTGATTTGTGTCATAAATAGGATTTTCATCTGCACTAACATCTGATAACATAACAGCTTTCATTTCCTCTTCAGAGAAAATAGCCAATTTAAGGTGACCTTTCAGCATTTTTCTCAGGGTACATGTTTCCCATGTAGCACTCTCCACCGTCCGTTCTTAGTTAGTATCGGTATATTGATGATTTATTAAACAATATTTACTAATAACTAATGCCTTGCCATCCTTGATATCAAGCACCTGCCACTCTACTGGCTGCTTACCAGCTGACACATCTTCACCCTTCCAATAATTGCCAAATGTGATTATATCTCCAACCTTGAGATATCTATTAGCCTTGCCAATTTTGGCATCTGCATAGCCTTTCATATATGATTTTTCCAATAGTTTTGTAGATGACTTCTCTGTACCACTGAGTAGCTCGCCCTACTTTACCATTGCATCCTTATGCCCAAGCTCTGCTGCCTTACGCAACCATTTAACAGCCTCATCAAGATTCTTTTCCATATGCTAAAATCTCCTTATCTTCATTAAATTAATATTGTTATTTGTTACATTATAGCAAGTCAATAGTACAACGGCAACAGCCATAAGAACATTTCCTATAAAGTAAAAAACTCCTAATCATACTAAATATTGATATACCTACAGTGTTCTACATCACTTCATACCTTGATATCTTAAATATTAACCATTTCACAGCCACATTGTCCCTGCATACCCAACCCTGCTAATAGCGGTTCTACATACTCAACCCCAACCTAAAAAATCAGCGGTGCAACATACTCAATAGGATAGTTGAGTATGTTACCCCGCTGAAAATCTACTTCAAGCTGTCTTTCTAGCACAGCTATATCATATCAATATTCGATTATAAAAAGTTCCGCCAATGCCTATAAATAAAAGGTTCAGCTTACTTTTGAACTCTGTTAATTAGTGCTACGCTTTCGACGTGGCTGGTTTGTGCGAACATATCTACCGGCTGGATTTTTTCTGCTTTGTACCCCAGCTTTTCCAAAATCTCAATATCCCTGGCCAGAGTTGCAGGGTTGCAGGATACATAGACGATTCTTTTTGGTTTCATATTGGCGAAGGTTTTGAGCACCTGCTCGGTACAGCCTGCTCTTGGTGGATCCACCACCACTACATCCGCCCGGATGCCCTGCTGATAAAGCCGTGGCATCACCTTGGTACAATCTCCCACAATAAATTCCGCATTGCGAATATTGTTTTCCCTAGCGTTTTTCTGCGCATCTCGAATAGCCGGACTTACAATCTCTACGCCATAGACTTTTCTAGCCTTCTGGGCTAAATAAAGACTAATAGTACCCGTACCGCAATACGCATCAATAACAGTTTCCTGACCAGTAAGCTGAGCATATTCCAAAGCCTTAGCATATAGTCTTTCCACCTGTCTGGTATTTACCTGGAAGAAGGAACGAGCAGACACATTAAAAGCAAATTTATCCAATCCTGCCTTAATGGTAGGGCTGCCCCATAGCACCTTAGTTTCCCGTCCCAAAATCACATTATTTCTATAGGTCTGAATATTCTGCTGTAGGCTTACCATATTAGGCAAGCGGCTACGCAACATTTTGACAATCTCTTTTTCCTTTGACAGTTTAGGAGTAACAGTTACCAATACCACCATCAGCTTGCCCTTAATGCCAGTACGAGCCACCACATGACGCATTACTCCTGTGTGCCTATCTTCATCATAGACAGGAATTCCCAACTTTTCTATAACCTCACGAACAGCGGTAATAGCGTCATTATTTACCTGTTCCTGAATCAGACAATGGGAAGCATCTATAATACGATGAGTTCCCTTGGCAAAACAGCCAATAATGGTCTTTCCTTTTTCTCGCCCTACAGGGAAGGCTACCTTATTGCGATAGTTCCAAGGATTCTCCGCCCCCAGAGTAGGTAATGCCTTTAGATTTTTCTGATGGCCAATTCTTTCCAAGGCATCCTGTACCTGCTGCTGTTTCAGCTTTAGCTGTCCTTCATAAGAAATATGCTGCAACTGACAGCCACCACAAGCTTCATAAATAGGACATTCTGGCTTTACTCTATCCTCACTTGCTTCTATAACCTTCAAAAGTTTGCCAGCAGCATAGGTCTTTTTGACTTCTAGAATTTTTACCTTAACCTTTTCCTGAGGCAGTGCTCCTGGCACAAAGACGGTAAAACCATTATAACGACCTACACCTTCACCACTGCTGCCCAAACTTCCTATTTCAATTTCATATTCCTTGCCTGCCTCTACAGGTATTTTTGCCATGTTCTCTCCTCCACAGTCCACCATTTTTACCCCATGCTAACGGGTGCTAAGGCTCCCTCCTCTTAAGAGGAAGTCATAACTATTATAAACAAAAAAATTCGCCTTTACAAGCAGAGGCCTAGTCCTTAGACTTTACACCTCTACTTGCAAGACGAGTTTAATTTTATTTATTTCTTTGCCTTGAAATGTACCTGGAACAGCAAATCCATTGGCCTATCCAACAGCAGCTTAGCTCCCTTCTCCAACAGCTCTTCCTTTTGACGGAAGCCCCACAGAACGCCTACCGGCAGGAAGCCTGCATTAACTGCTGTCTGCATATCCACGCCGCTATCCCCTAGATATGCTACCTTGTCCGGCTCTACCCCTAATTCTCTGGTAATCTCCAGCACCGTAGTAGGATCCGGCTTACGAGGATGTCCTGGCCTATCGCCAATCACCATTTTGAAGGTGCCTGGCTCAAAGAGAATATTAATAATGGTCTTAGCCGCCTCCATAGGCTTGTTGGTACATACCGCCATAGGTATTTCCTTCTCCATCAGCTTGGCTAGCATATCCCTGATACCGCTGTAGGCTCTGGTTTTATTCAGCACCTTGCCATTATAAATAGCCCGAAACTTAGCCAATGCCTTTTCATAAAACACCTTGTCCTGAGCCTGCTTCTCTGGCAAAGCTCTCTCCACCAGCTTAGCGACACCGTTGCCAACAAAGTATTTATACTCCTCTACAGTATGGATAGGCAAATCATAGGCTATCAGCATTTCATTACAGCTATCAGCCAGATCATCTATTGAATTAATCAATGTTCCATCCAAATCGAATATTGCAGCTTCGTATTGCATAAAAATCTGCCTCTTTCCTAAAATTTCTCATTATTCTATATTCGCTATAAATAAGAAAAATCCTCTTTTTGGCAGAAATTACTTCCTAATTATTTTACATATCTCAAAATTTTTCAATTAAGGCTATCTGCCTGACGCAATATTTTCCACACCTGAGTTTCTCTCTCCGTCAAGCCTGTGGCAGATTTTTTGTGATGTCTAGCTACCACTTTAGCCTCTGACACCATGCCAATATCCATCAACATTTCACCGCTAAGCTCTCCATGATGATAATAACGATACAAAAGTCCCCGAATATAGCTCTGTGAATCACATCGCCCATAACGTCTGGACCAAACAGGATGAATCTTGTCCAAAATAACCGCCCAGGTTTTACGAATAGGCCCCATCTGCTTGCCCCGTCCTATATCGTGCAAAAGACAGCAACGCAAAAGCATATCCCGCTTCTCCTCATTATCCTGACATCTATCCCACAGGGCTTCCGCTGTATACATTACTTGTAGGCTGTGGCGTTGATCCCCTCTATTCATACCATAAAAAAGCTCTCTTGCCTTTGGCGGCAAAATCTTCTCTATACGTAAGGATTCTGCACTGTCAGGGCCTTGGGCCATAACCCCTGCCACAAACTGCTTTATTCTATAAAACATAAGGTTTCCTGCCCTTCTTAGGAGGGAGTTAAGCCCCCGTAAGACTCTGAATTTAGTCTCATTTTACTTGATGAAAACCAATTCCTTATAGCCCTTTTCCTGTCTGTAAGCATCCGCCTCCAATTCAAGGCAAGCAGACATGGCCAGTTCACAGGTTTTGCCCTGATTTCTCAAATCCTGCACCAGCTTGATAGCCTCCTGCTGTTTGCCGGGAACATAGGCCACATAAACATCCTTGGCAATTGCAGGCTTGGCCAATCCCTGTCGTTCCAAGGAAAGCAGGATACGCTCTATACCTACCGCAAAACCAGTTGCTGGCAATGCCCGACCAAAATCCGTCAACATATGATCATAACGACCACCGCCACAGAGAGGATAGCCCAGACCCGGAGTATAGGCCTCAAATACCATACCGCTATAATAGCTGAAATCCCTAATAACGCCTAAATCAAAGGTAATATACTGAGCCACACCATAGGCCTCCAGCAATTCATAAATCTCGGTCAGATTATCCAAAGCACGGCGAGACTGCTCATTCATGGCCATATTATAGGCTTTATCCAGAACTTTCCTATCTCCGTGAAGCAAAGGCAGCTGCTTTACCATAGCCTTGGCGGCCTCTGGCAGCTCTGTATTGTCCACAATAGCATTCAATGCCACCAAATCACGACTTTCAATGGCCTGCTTTATCTGTTCCTGCTGCTTAGGCAGGATACAGCACTGCTGCATTAAGCCATTAATAAACTCTACCTGGCCCAGACACATCTGAAAATCCTTTAGCCCTGCTTCCTGCATAATGGAAACAGCCAAAGCTATAACCTCTGCATCAGCTGTTGCCTTAGAACTGCCAATCAGCTCCACACCAGCCTGATGAAATTCACACTGCCGACCAGTCTGGGTCTTTTCATATCTGAAAACACTGCTGATATAGGACAATTTGTATGGCAGCAAATCATCCACCAATCTGCTGGCCACTACACGAGCAATAGGAGTAGTCATTTCATAACGAAGCGCCATAGTACGATTCTCTTTATCAAACAGCTTGAACATCTTTGATTCAAGATTGCTGCCATTGCCCATAGTAAGGGTGTCCAGAAATTCAATCGTAGGAGTAGCTACCTCATCATATCCCCAACGCTTGAAGGTTTCCGCAATTTTTTCCTCAATAGCCCGCTTCTCTGCTGCTTCCCTAGGCAAAAAATCTCTGGTACCATATGGTATTTCCAAAACTAAATCCTTGTTGCTCATATTACAAAATCTCCCTTAAAACCATTGGTTATCCGTTATTTTTCCGACTCATCCAGTCCAAGACGGTCAAAAACCAGATTATAGCCGTCTGCGCCATAATTAAGACATCTCTTTACCCGACTGATAGTTGCCGTACTAGCTCCTGTGCGACTGACTATTTCGTCATAGGTATGACGATTCTGCAGCATCTTGGCTACCTCCAGACGCTGAGACATAGCCTTCAGCTCGCTAATAGTGCATATATCCTCAAAAAACTGGTAGCACTCATCAATTGTTTCCAGTTTTAGCACTGCTTTACACAGCTGGTCATTCAGTTCATCCTTTAGCTTTGGATTTACCACCTAAACCACCTCCTATATCTCCATTACTTTCGTGCTTTACATTACGAAATTCAACAAAACATATTATAGCATACTACTTTCACAAAATAAAGCGTTAAAATTAATTTTCCATGATGTTCATGAATTGCTCCTGATATTGCAGCCGCAAAGCTGGCAAAACCCTGCTCATATATTCCGGCCTATCCACAGACTCCAGGGCTGCCCTTCTAGCCTGCAGCAAAATATCTATATCCCGCTCCACATCAGCCATTTTCAAATCAGGCAAGCCATGCTGCATAGAGCCAAAGAACTGTCCCGGCCCTCTCAGCTTCAAATCCTCCTCAGCCAAAACAAAACCGTCTGTAGTGCTTTCCATAATCTCCATTCTGCGGCGGGCATTTTCTGTTTTCCCATCTGATACCAGAATACAATAGGAAGCATATTCTCCTCGTCCAATACGTCCTCTCAGCTGATGCAGCTGAGACAGACCAAATTGCTGAGCATGCTCCACCACCATAATACTGGCATTAGGTACATTAACGCCTACCTCAATAACTGTGGTAGCCACCAAGAGCTTAATCTTCCCTTGATAAAACTCCTCCATAATGGCTTCCTTTTCCTTTTGCTTCAACTTGCCATGAACCAGACCGCAGGAAATACCTGCCAATATTCCCTGGGACAATTCCTCGTACACATCCTGAGCTGAGGACAATCTACTTTCCTCTTTGGATTCAATCAAAGGACACACCACATAGGCCTGCCGTCCCTTGGCAATTTCTTCCAGCACAAATTTGTAGATAAGCTCTCTCCTATCCTCCCCTCGGACAAAGGTGCGAATGGGCTTTCGTCCCGGCGGCAGCTGATGAATCATTGATACATCCAAATCCCCATATACAGTTAATGTCAAAGTTCGTGGTATAGGGGTAGCCGTCATAACCAGCACATCTGGCAGAGCATCTCCCTTTTGTTCCAGCAAGGCTCTTTGATTAATACCAAAGCGATGCTGTTCATCTGTAATGGCCAAGCCCAAGGAAGCAAACTTCACCTCATCCTGAATCAGGGCATGAGTACCAATTACAATATCAATTTCATGCTTAGCCAGCTTTTCATAAATCCCCCGACGCTTACCTACACTAAGCCGACCGGATAAAAGGGCTACTCTTACCCCTAATGGCTCCAGCAGGCGGCAAAAGTCCTCATAGTGCTGATGAGCCAGTATTTCTGTAGGAGTCATCAAAGCCCCCTGAAAACCATTTTCCACAGTTTTTACCAATGCCAGCATAGCTACCACTGTTTTACCGGAACCTACATCACCCTGCAACAGCCTCCGCATAGGCACATAACGCTCCATATCATTACAAATATCCTGCCAAACCTTTTGCTGGTCTTCTGTCAGCTGAAATGGTAAAGCCTGAAACAACTGCCTTACCAAATAGCCGTTAACACGATGACATATACCCTGTCTCTGCTCCTGACTTTGCTTTTTTAGCAGCAGCAGGCCACATTGTATTAAATACAGCTCCTCAAAAGCCAGCCGATATCTGGCAAGCCTTAGAGTCTGGGCATCGGTAGGATAATGAACCTGTCTAACGGCCTGATTCCGCTCCAGTAAATTATATTGCTGACAAATATCTGCAGGAATTACCTCAGGCAGTTCCCAACTATCTTCCTGAGAATTATCTGCCATTCCCTCCAACAGCTGAGTCGTAATCTGCCGCATGAATTTTTGATTTATTTTATCTGTAATGCTATATACAGGCAAAATACCACATTTGTCCTCTGTTCCATCCTCCTCAGCAAGAATTTCCCAAGAAGAAAGCTGACTCATGGCAAAGCTGCCCTGGCCACCATAGGCATAGGCAATTTTGCCTGTAGCAAAAATCCTGCTGCCTACCTTTAGCTTATCCTTTAGAAATTTCTGATTAAACCAGGTAATTTGCAAATATCCTGTACCATCCGAAATAAAGGCAGTTAAAATAGTCATGCGCCGTCGTGCTGCCTGCCGTTCCTGAATCCCTGTAATCACTCCTGATACAGTAGCATTTTCCCCAGCCTGTAGATTGGCTATGGCTGTAACCACACTTTGATCCTCATAGCTGCGGGGAAAATATGTAATCAAGTCAAAGAGGGTGTAGATTCCCATACGCTGCAGCTGCTGCAGCTTTCTGGGGCCTACACCCTTCAATATATCTATTGGTTCTGTCAAATCCATATGCAAAAATTCTCCTAGTGGCCAATAAACATGGCGATGCTGACAAAAATTACCACCATCAGAGCTGTCAAAGCCACGAAACCACCAATAAGTTTAGGCCAATTGCCTTTATCCTTCAAAAATTCCATAGCATCGCTTTCCGTCGATGTTACAGATGACTTTTTGACAGACATATCCGAAACAGTTTTCATTGCACCCTCGTTAGTACTGTCATCTGTATTCTGTTCCTTTTTGCTAGCCTCATATCTTTCCAAGGCCTCCAAATCAATAACAGTCATAACTGCTCCGGAACCAGCCTGTACATGCCCACTGGCAGGCTCTATTTTTTTACCCTCCAAGCCACCACAAATAATAATCGGTGTAATTGGATTAATATCTCTTTTTTTAAGCTCTGCCATATTAAATTCTGCAATCATATCTCCGGCCTGAACTCTGTCATTTACCTTGACATGAACGGCACAGCAATCCTTCTGCATTTTACTATCAACACCCAGATGTACTAGAATCTCCAATCCATCATCTGTAGTGAAGCCAAAGGCATGCTTATCCTCAGCTATCACGCTTACATATCCATTAACTGGACTAAACATGGTTCCATCCTCTGGCACAATGGCTACGCCATCTCCCATCATTCGCTCTGCATAAATGGGATCAGGCACCTGACTCAAATCTACAACGCTGCCAGTCATTGGCGCAAATATAGAAATACTGTAACGATTGTCCCCCATAATCATTCACCCTAATCTCTATTTATTCTTTCCTGTATGAGCGGCATAGACAACAAATTCCTTATCTCCATCCAGCCCTAACAGATTATTTATCTCTACATCATTAAAATGCCCAATAGCGCAAGTACCTACATCAATGGTATAGCCTGCCAGATAAAGGTTCTGACACACATGGCCTGCATCTATATACAAATACTGCAAGGCTCTGCCTCCAAAAGCATATTCCATACGCTCCAGCACCGCTGCCCAAATAAAGGTAACAGCAGACTGATTATACATATTCACCTTGTTAAAGCCAGCAACCAACCTTTCCTTTACCTGTGGCCCCAGCTCTATAGGCAGCAAAGCATGCTCAAGTGCCAAAAATCTGTATAAACCAGGCTCCAGTCCCTCCACCTTGTCAATATAAAGATAGGTTTCAAAGGCATTGCGAGCACCAGCAGAAGGCACAGTTCGCTTGGTAGCTCCACCCTGCATAACCATTTTTACTCCCTGGGTACACCAGAGCAGATAGCTTAATTCCTTCATAGTCAATGGCTCTTGGCTATATTCCCGCACCGTGGACCGCAGCTCCATCAGCTCCAAAAAGCTTACCTGATGATCCTCCAAAAAATCTGGCTCTGGCAACGGAATCAGCTGTGCCTCGGGAGGATATGGCTTCTGAATAGGAGGTGCACCTAAATGCTCCACCTTTGCTGTATGCAAATTATTTTTAACCAATCCATTTTCTCTAAATTTGTGGAATAATTCCGTATCCATAGACTACCCCGCCTTACTTTTTTAAACGCATATAACATATTAATTTTT
>DAVZJH010000046.1:0-15061 GCA_052272885.1 Anaerovibrio sp.
AACGTCGAAAGTACTTGCTTGGAGACGAGCTGGGAGGATAGAAAGTTGCCGGTTAAGAGAGGTTACTGCAAAGTAGCCTCTTTTTTTATCATGCTGTTTTTTTTAGACAAATTATGGTAAAATATATCTTTGTAGAATGATTTTAATATCTATGAATTTTGGTTATGATAAGAGAGAAAGCAAGATGATTTTCCTTATCCTTTCCAAGCAGTAATTCATAGTTGTAATATATAATGGGCTGGTGAATTTTTTGCAGTTAAAGAAACTGGAAGCCTATGGATTTAAGTCCTTTGCGGATAAGATAGAGGTTGATTTTGATAGGGGCATTACCGCCATCGTAGGGCCTAATGGCAGTGGAAAAAGCAATATTTCTGATGCCATTAAATGGGTGCTGGGAGAACAAAATGTGCGGAATATCCGAGGCGTCAAGGCAGAGGACATTATTTTTGCGGGCAGTGAAAGCCGGCGCGCTATGGGAGTAGCAGAGGTTTCTCTGTATTTTGATAATAGTGATGGCACCTTGCCTGTGGATTTTAGGGAGGTAGTAGTCACCAGACGCCTTTTCCGGACAGGAGAAAGCGAATTTTATATTAACAAATCCCGCTGTCGGTTGAAGGATATTGTTAATCTTTTTGCTGATTCTGGTATTGGCCATGATAGCATGGGGATTATCAGCCAGAATAAAATGGATGAAATTCTGAATGCCAGACCAGAGGAAAAAAGGTTGTTCTTTGAGGAGGCTGCTGGTATTAGCAAATATCGCAGCCGCAAAAAGGAAGCTATGCGGAAGCTGGAGGACACAGAAAATAATCTACAGCGTGTCCATGATATCCTAGGAGAGATTGAGAATCAGCTGGAGCCTCTGGCTGAGGGAGCCGCCAAGGCCAAGCGTTATCAGGAGCTGCAGGAGGAGCAGGCAGACCTGCAATTGACAGGTTTGTATCAGCATTATCAGCGTTTGCAGGCCCGCCGGGGAGAATTTGATCAGCAGCTGCAGGAGAAAAAGGATCAGGAGCTGGCAGCCAATACGGCCAAGCAGTTAATAGAAAGTCGCAGTGCTCAGCTGGATGGGGAATTGCTTAATCTGGAGAAAAATCTGGAACAGCTGGCTCAGAAGCGTCAGGAGATTCACAACAGTCTGGAGGAAGCAGATAGCCGTATTAAGGTTCTGGAGGAGCGCCGCCGTCAGGGCAAGGCCAACAGACAGAGACATCAACAGCAGATACGCCAACAGCAGGCTGCAATGGCTGAGGCTGGAGAAGGTGTGGCAGGCTTGGAGCAGGCAGAAAAATCAGCCAAAAGCAAGAAGCAGGCTGTGGAGCAGGAGATTGCTGTTAAAAGACAAAGAGCCAAAGAACTGCGCCAATCTTTGACAGAGCTTCGCCAGCAGGGCCAGGGCCTAAATCAGCAAAAGCAAAAAATTCAAGCTGTTATTCAATCAGCTGAGGGACGAGTGCAGGTGCTGGAGCGATTGCAAAGCTCCTATGAGGGCTTTGGTAGAGCCGTAAAGGCTGTGTTAAAAACTCACCAGCCTTGGAAAGCAGGTATTTGCGGTGCAGTGGCAGAGCTTTTGGAGGTGCCAGGAAAATATGTACAGGCCATTGAAACAGCTTTAGGAGGCAGTCTGCAAAATATTGTTACTAAAGATACAGACACTGCTAAGGCAGCAATTGCCATGCTTAAGGCAGATAAGCTGGGACGAGCTACTTTCCTGCCTCTATCCTCTATTGTGGTGCGTCAGAATAGAGAGCAGCTGCCAGCTCAGGGCAAAGGAATTATTGGGTGGGCTCATCAGGTGGTGCAGGTAGACAATGCCTATAGTAAGGTAGCAGAGTTTTTGCTAGGTAGAACTCTAGTGGTAGATACCTTGGAAAACGCCTTGGCGCTGAATAAAAATATGGGACAGCGGTTGAGGATTGTTACTTTGGAGGGAGAGTTGCTTAGCCCCGGAGGTGCTCTTACTGGTGGCAGTCAGCATCACAAGGAAAGCAGTTTCCTAAATCGTCGGGAGGAAATAGCCCAGCTGCATCAGGAGCTAAAGGAAAAGCAAGGTCAGAGAGAGGCGTTGGCATCCCAACTGGTTCAGCTGCAGGAACAATACGAAAAGCTGGATGATGAGGCTGAGAAGCTATCGCAGAGCACCAGCCAGCTGGAAATGAATAAAACCGTTCTGGAACAGCAGGCTATTCGAGCCAGAGAGCAGATTCTCCTGCGCCAAAAGGAGATACAGCGCTGTCAGGCAGCTATTAACAATCAGACAGAGGAACTGGCAGCTATGGAGCAGGAGCTGTCAGACAGTATGGCGGAAATTGCTGAGCTGATGGAGGTTTGTCAGCGACAGCAAAAAGCCTATGCCAAGGCGGATGAGGAGCACCGGGAGGTTTATCAGCAGCGCCTGAGCCGTATGGCTGAAAAAAAGAATAATGATAAGGAAATTCGAGAGGCTGGCAGTCGGCTGCAGGCTATTCAGAATCAACTGCATCAGCTGGAGTTGGATGCTTCCAAGATTGATTATGAGCTGGAGCAGAGTCAGAATAAAATGCTGTCGGAATATGGCTTGATACCGGAACGGGCAGCAGAGAAGGTTCAGGACTTGGCACCTGGGGAGCTAAAAAAATCTCTGGCGGCTCTGGATAGAGAATTGAAGCAGTTAGGTCCGGTGAATCCTAATGCCCCTCAGGAATATGAGGAGATGCAGAAGCGACACGGCTTTTTGGCAGGTAATGCAGAGGATTTGGAAAAGGCCAAGGCAGATTTGCTCCAGCTAATTGAACAGATGGAGCAGGTTATGACCAAGCAATTTGGTGATGCCTTTGTGAAGATTAATGAATATTTTGGTGAAATCTTTGTGAAGCTTTTTGGAGGCGGTCAGGCTGGGATTCAGCTAACAGACAAGGAAAACCTGCTGGAAGCAGGGGTAAATATTTTTGTCACTGTACCAGGAAAGAAAATGCAGAATCTTTCTGTACTATCTGGTGGAGAAAGAGCCTTAACAGTAGTGGCCTTGCTGTTTTCCTTCCTAAAGTATCGACCAGCTCCTTTCTCTGTCCTGGATGAGATAGATGCCCCTTTGGATGAGGCCAATATAGGCCGTTTTGGCAAATTTATCCGAGAATATGCTGAAAGGACTCAGTTTATTATGGTTACCCATCGTAAGGGAACTATGGAGGTGGCAGATACCATGTACGGAGTGACTATTGAGGATGCAGGAGTATCTAAGATACTTTCCGTAAAGCTGGAGGATTATCAGCAGGAAAATTAATATAATAATCACATATAGGAGGATTTTATAGATGGGATTTTTTGATAAATTAAAAAAGGGTTTAAGCAAAACTAGAGAAAACATTACCAATAAGATTGAAAAGCTGATTATTGGTTATGCAGATATTGATGATGATTTGCTGGACGAGCTGGAGGAAATCCTGATTATGGCTGATGTAGGTGTTAACACCACAGACAAGCTGATGGAGGCTGTTCGTAAGGGCATTAAGAAAAAGGAGATTAATACACCAGAGGATTTGAAGCCATTCCTGCAGGCTAGAATTAGCGAAATACTGACTACAGGCTCTGATGAAACCAAGGTGGCAGAAAATGGACCTACTGTTATTCTGGTTATTGGCGTTAATGGCGTAGGCAAAACTACGACTATTGGCAAGCTGGCTTCCTATTATCAGGGACAGGGAAAATCCGTTATGCTGGCAGCTGCAGATACCTTTAGGGCTGCTGCTATTGACCAGCTGCAGGTGTGGGGTGAGCGTACTGGCACCAAGGTTATTGCCCATGAGGAGGGCTCAGATCCAGCTGCAGTAGCCTTTGATGCGGTAAAGGCTGCCAAGGCTAGAAATATTGATGTACTGTTGATTGACACAGCGGGACGGTTGCAAACCAAGGCAAATCTCATGGAGGAGCTAAAGAAAATCAATCGAGTTATTCAGCGGGAGATTCCAGAGGCACCTCATGAGACATTGCTGGTGCTGGATGCTACCACTGGTCAGAATGCCATTAGTCAGGCTAATATCTTTACCAAGGCTGCGCCTATTACCGGTGTAGTGCTTACCAAGCTGGATGGTACGGCCAAGGGCGGCGTGGTTATTGGCATCAAGGCAGAGCTTTCCATGCCAGTGAAATGGATTGGCGTTGGTGAGGGTGTAGAGGATTTGCGTCCTTTCGTAGCAGAAGATTTTGCCAAGGCCTTGTTTGTTAAAGGAGAGTAAAATATCCCTTGATTGAGGAAAGGCAGGTAGTAAATATGGCAAAGCAGCTAAAGGGTGGCTATACAACAGGAGCCTGTTTAGCGGCAGGGGCCAAGGCTGGAGCCATGATTATGCAGGGAGAGGATCCAGGAGACAGGGTGGATATTGTGGCTCTGGATGGTACTCCTTTGCAGATTCCTATAGCCTCAGTGGAGCTGCTGGCTCATGGGGTAAAGGTTGAGATTATTAAGGATGCAGGAGATGATCCGGATATTACTAACGGTACATCTGTATTTATTACCTTTAGATTTTTGGCTAAGGAACATCTGCAGCCGGTTTATGGTCAAAGCATTCTCTACAAGCAGATTCTTTTTGAGGCGGGGCAGGGCATTGGCCATGCTACCAAGCCAGGACTAAGTTTGGCTGTAGGAGAACCAGCTATAAATCCGGGGCCAAGGCAGTTGGTTTACAATAGTATCAAGGATATTATTGGAGATAAGGCCTGTCTGGTGCGGGTGGATATTCCTGCTGGCACAGAGCTGGCCACCAAAACACTGAATCCTGTCCTGGGAATTGAGGGAGGTATTTCTGTTATTGGCACCACAGGGGTTCTGCGCCCTATGTCGGAGGAGGCTTTTAAGAACTCCCTAGTGCCACAAATAGAGGTGGCTAAGGCAGCAGGCTTTACAACTCAGATTTTTGTGCCAGGCAAGATTGGGGAAAGAATTGCTACCAGCTGGGGACTGCCTACAGAGGCTATGGTGCAAACCAGTAATTTTATTGGCTTTATGCTGGAGGCTGGAGCAGACCACGGCTTGGAGCGGATTTTGCTTTTTGGCCACATTGGCAAATTGGCCAAGGTGGCGGCGGGGGTATTTCATACCCACAATAGGGTGGGCGATGCCCGTTTGGAGGTTTTAGCGGCCTATAGTGCTGCCCAGGGCATGCCAGCAGAGGGAGTACAACGGATTTTGCAGGCTGTTACCACCGAGGAGGCATTGCCAGTTATTGAGGAATACGGTTTGCAGTCTGTTTATCAGGTAATTGCAGCTAGAGCCAGCTATCGGGCGGAAAGGCTGCTTTTTAACCGTCTGCAGGTGGGCACTGTTCTGGTAACTTTGCAGGGAAAGCTTTTAGGAATGGATGAAAAGGCAAAAGAGATAGGCAGGGATTTTGGATGGCAGATAAAATAATAGGTCATAAAATTATTGTAGCAGGCATCGGGCCGGGGAATCCTGCTTATATGGTGCCGGAGGCTGTAAAGGCCATTGAAAATGCCAAGGTGCTGGTAGGAGGCAAAAGGGCTTTGGCTCAATTTGCAGCTTCTGAGGCAGGAAAGCAAAAAACTATGGCCATTGGGGGAGATATACCAGCTGTTATGGATTTTATTGGAGAAAACCTTGCCCGGCAGGATGTGGTGGTGATGGTATCTGGTGATCCGGGATATTATTCCCTGCTGGATGCTTTGCGCCGCAGTTTTCCCCAGGAAGCAATCCAAGTAATTCCCGGCATTAGCTCTTTCCAGCTGGCCTTTGCCAGACTGGCTCTGCCTTGGCATGAGGCTGAGCTATTAAGCTTTCATGGCCGGGTGCCGGTAGATGGCAAATTGACTTATAGCAAGGGCAGATTGCTGGGAATGCTGACAGATAGCAAATATAATTCTCATACCATATCAGAGCTGCTGATGGAAATGGGCTGGCCACCAGAGGCTGAGCTGGCTATTTGCAGCAGATTGTCCTATGAGGATGAAGCCATTGTGAGAACTACCTTGGGACAGGCTGAAAATCTGCCCGTTCAGGGGAACTGTGTATTGGTGGTGATAGGATGAAAAAATACACTGTAGGCATACCTGATGAGGAATTTATTCGGGGCAAGGTGCCTATGACTAAGGAAGAAATCCGCATACTTACTCTAGCCAAGGCTGGGATAGGCAGAGGAGATATGGTTGTAGATATAGGGGCTGGTACAGGCTCTATATCCTGTGAGGCGGCTTTGCAGGCCGTAGATGGCAAGGTTTTTGCCATTGAACGAAAGCCAGAGGGCATTGAGCTTATCAAGGCTAATGCTGAAAAGTTTGGTATAGAGAACCTGCATATTATTCAGGCAGAGGCTCCCCAGGGTATGGAGCAGCTACCACAGCTGGATAGAGCTATTATTGGTGGCAGCGGCAGTCATTTGGAACCTATTTTGAACCATCTGGATGAGCTGTTGAAGACAAAGGGAAGAATTATCCTGAACTGCATTACGGTACAGACATTGATGCAATGCTTGAGCTATATGCGGACAAAGGAAAATTATAGCTATGAAACCATACAGGTACAGGTAAATCATTGGGAGCAGGTGGGACCATATGATATGGCTAAGGCTGCTAATCCTATATTTATCGTTACCTGTGTCAAAAATAAATAGGACGACAGGATTGTCGTTAGAGGTAAGTTTGTTGCTAGGAGGTTGTTGAAGAATGAATGTATTTATTGTTGGTGCGGGCCCTGGAGATCCAGAGCTGATTACCGTTAAGGGACAGAAGCTGTTGTCAGAGGCAGATGTAATTATTTATGCAGGCTCCTTGGTAAATCCTGCTTTGCTGGATTATGCTAAGGCAGGCTGTGAAATTCATAATTCTGCTTCCATGACCTTGCCTCAGGTAATTAATGTTATAGAGGAGGGCGTAAAGCATGGAAAAATGGTGGTACGCCTCCATACAGGAGATCCTAGCATCTATGGCGCTATTCAGGAGCAGATGGATGCATTGGATAAGCTGGGAATTGAATACAAGGTTGTACCAGGAGTTAGCTCCTTCTTGGCTACAGCGGCGGCTTTGAAGCAGGAATATACTTTGCCAGGAATTTCCCAGACAGTTATTATTACCCGTAATGAAGGCAGGACTCCTGTACCTGATAGGGAAAAGCTGCGTTCCTTGGCTGCCCATCAGGCTACCATGTGCATTTTCCTCAGCATTACCATGTTGGAGGATGTGGTAAAGGAGCTGATTGCTGGGGGCTATAAGCCGGAAACTCCTATTGCTATTGTACAGCGGGCATCCTGGCCAGAGGAAAAAATAGTTCGTGCTACATTGGCAACTATTTGTGAGGAAATTGCTGACAAGGGTATTGATAGAACAGCTATGATTGTAGTAAGCAACTGTTTAGCAGCAGATTATGAGCTTTCTCGTCTTTATGCACCTGAATTCAGTCATATGTTCCGCCAGGCTGATAAATAAATTATGAGATATGGTGTATTTGTAGCAACTCCCAGAGGCTGTCAGCAGGCTTTACGATTGGTGCAGGCCTTGAATCATAAGGATGCTGGGGAGTATCAGGAATCCTACGAATCCCTACAGGGTGAGGCAGAGGTTTTTGTTCATTGCAAGCAAGCCAAGGTTATGGAGAAGCTGGCAAAGGATTTGCCTCTAAAATGGCAAAGCTATCAGAAGCTGGCAGAGGTATTTGCTCAGGGAATGGGAAATTATGATGGTCTGATTTTCGTTATGGCCACTGGTATTGTGGTTAGGACTCTGGCTCCTCATTTGGAGAGCAAGCTTTTGGATCCGGCTGTGCTGGTTATGGATGATGGAGGCCGGAATATTATCAGTCTCCTTTCAGGCCATATTGGAGGGGCTAACAGGCTTACAGCTTATTTGGCTAGAGAACTGGAAGCTAATCCAGTTATTACCACAGCAACAGACGTGAATAATCTGCTGGCTCCAGATGTGGTGGCTAGAGATTTGCAATGCCTACCTATGCCCAAAAAGAATTTGCCCTTGTTTAATGGCAGCCTCCTTACAGGACAAAGGCTGATTTATTGGGTGGATAACCAGCTAAAGGCTAAAGAAAATTATGAGGCTGTGTTGCAAAGGCATCAGATTGATTACAGGCTAGTGGAAAATATATCAGAAGCCCTGGAAGGACTTTTGACTAAGGAGCTTTATGTGGTGATAACAGCTCAGGCTGAAAATTTGCCCTCTGAGTCAAATGTTCTTTACTTGCAGCCCAAAAGGCTGATTGCCGGTGTAGGCTGTCGCAGAAATACTTCTAAGGAGCTTATTGCTCAGGCTTTGGCTGAGGCCTGTGGATCTATAGGCTGGAGCACTGAGCGGATTTCCCAGCTGGCTAGTACGGTGGTTAAGGCTGATGAAGCAGGTTTGCTGGCTATGGCTGAGGAGCTTCAGGTGCCTATAGAATTTTTTGCGAATCAGCAAATGGCTGAGATGATCGAAAAATATCAGCTGAAGGAATCCAATTTTGTGAAGAAAACTATTGGCATAGGGAATATCTGCGAGGCAGCGGCTCTTTGTTGTGTGCCTCAAGGCAGAATTGCCCTAAGCAAGCATAAATATGAGAAAGTGACGGTAGCATTAATATGGCAAAAATAGTAGTAGTGGGCATTGGCCCTGGAAGTTTTGATGATATGACTCCTAGAGCTAGAAAGGCCATCGAAAATGCCAGTGTAGTAGCTGGCTACAAGACCTATATCAATTTGATTGAGCCTTTGCTGGAGGGCAAGGAGGTTATTGGCACTGGTATGACTCAGGAGGTTGACCGGTGCAAGGCGGCAGTGGAAGCTGCAGCAGCTGGCAAGGATACAGTAGTGGTATCCAGCGGTGACTCCGGTGTTTATGGCATGGCAGGCTTGGTGCTGGAGCTGGTATTGCAGCTGCCAGAGACAGAAAGACCTGAATGGGGCGGCGTAGTAGCAGGGGTTTCTGCTGTAAATGCGGCAGCCTCCTTGCTAGGTGCTCCTTTGATGCACGATTTTGCTGTTATCAGCCTTAGTGACTGGATGACTCCTTGGGAGCTGATTAAAAAGAGAGCTGCCTTGGCTGGAGAGGGAGATTTTGTTATTGCTCTTTACAATCCAAAGAGCAAGCATCGCCCTGATTATATCTATGAGATTCAGAAGATTCTGCTGGAGCATAGAGCAGCTACTGTGCCTGTAGGTATTGTCAGCAGTGCCAGCCGGGAAAAGGAAAGCATTGTGCTGTCTGATTTGGGCCATTTTACCGAGGAAAATATTGGTATGTTCTCTATGGTTATTATTGGCAATAGCAACACCTATGTTAAGGACGGCTATATGATTACTCCTCGTGGTTACAAAATCATCAAGGAGTGAGATAAATGATTTTTGTATCAGCTGGAACTAAGGATGGCAGGGAGCTGGCAGGTTATCTGCTGCAGCAGGGCTATAAGGTTACAGCTTCTGTAGTTAGTCAATATGGGGAAAGCTTGCTGGAGCGTTATTCTGGCATGAATATCAATTGTAAGGCCTTGGATACAGATGGTTTTGTGACATATTTTGCCAGTCATGAGGTAAAGCTCTTTGTGGATGCTTCCCATCCCTATGCTGCTAATGTATCGATCAATGCTATGGAAGCCTGCAAAAGAGCCAATATTCCTTATATACGTTATGAACGGCAGCAGACTCCCTTGAATTATGCCAAGGCATTTTATGTGGAGAATTATCAGCAGGCAGCAGCCAAGGCCGCGGAGCTGGGGGAGCATATTTTCCTTACCACAGGCAGCCGCAATTTGGCCGCCCTTGCCAAGGCACCGGAAATGGCAAATAAGCATGTGATATGCCGGGTACTGCCTGAGCCGGAGATTGTGGCTATGGCTCAGGAATTGGGATTTACGCCGGGAGATATTATAGCTATGCAGGGGCCTTTTTCCTTGGAGCTAAACAAGGAGCTGTTCAAAAAGTATCAGGCTCAAGTGGTAGTTACCAAGAATAGCGGCAATACTGGTGGTACGGATACCAAATTTCAGGCGGCCATAGAGTTGGATTTGCCTCTGGTAATTATTGACAGGCCTAAGGTGAATTATAGTCAAAAGGCTGAAAACTTTCAGCAGGTGTTGGATTTTGTAAAGAAAGAGCTGGGTTGATTTATGGATTTTATAAAAAAACCAATGGAAATAGAAAATCGCAGTATGGAAATTATTGCTCCTCATTTGCAGGGGTTGAATCTGAGTGAGGATCAGGTGAAGGTATATTCCCGCATTATTCATGCGGCTGGGGATGTGGAATATGCACCGATTATTCGTCTGCATCCTGAGCTGATAGACTCAGCTCGCAAAGCCTTGGAGAAGGGCTGTAATATTTATACTGATGTGGAAATGGTGAGGACAGGTATTAACAAGCGGAAGCTGGCAGCCTTTGGGGGACAGGTATTCTGCAAAGTAGCAGATCCAGAGATTGCCAAGGTAGCCAAGGAGCAGGGAATCACTCGCTCTATGGCAGCTATGCGCAGTTTTGGTCAGGATATGAATGGGGCTATTATTGCCATTGGCAATGCGCCAACTGCACTTTTTGAGGTATTAAGAATGGTGGAGGAGGAAAATCTCCGCCCAGCAGCCATTGTTGGTATTCCAGTAGGTTTTGTGGGAGCAGCAGACTCCAAGGCAGAGCTGGCAGCAAATACCCTTGTGCCTTATGCTACAGTTGAGGGCACCAAGGGAGGCAGCCCTATTGCGGCAGCAGTGGTTAACGCTATTATGTATATTATAGATAACAATCGGGATTGATTTTTACAAGGTTTTCAGGACAGAGGGTGTTTTTATGAGCTATGAAATTCCAAGACTGGTAATGGCTGCTGTCAGCAGCGGCAGTGGCAAAACCACAGTGGTAACAGGTTTGCTATCTGCTTTGCGGAATCAGGGTATCAAGGTACAGTCCTACAAAATAGGGCCTGATTATATAGATCCAGGATATCACCGCTTGGCCAGTGGTCGACCAGCCCATAATATAGATACCTGGCTAATGTCCAAGGAAACTATGGTAAATACCTTTATTGATACGGCTCAGAATATGGATGTGGCTATTATAGAGGGTGTTATGGGGCTGTATGATGGGGGACGAGGCGGTATCAGCTCTACTGCAGAGATAGCCCGTCTGCTGCAGGCTCCAGTGATATTGGTCATAGACTGCAAGTCTATGGGGGCTTCGGCGGCAGCCATTGCTCTAGGCTTTCGGGAATATGCCAAGGATGTTCATATTGCAGGAGTTATTCTCAATTGCTTAGGCTCTGAAAATCATCAGAAAATGATTGAGGAGGCTATGGCAGGCATTGGTATGCCTGTTCTGGGAGCTGTGAGGAGAGATAATCTTCTAACCATGCCAGAGCGCCATTTGGGCCTGATGCCTGTAGAGGAAAATCAGGACCGTCAGGTAGTAGATGCTATGGGTGAGGCTATGGGGAGACAAATAAATCTTACAGCTTTGCTGCAAATTGCCCATAATGCTTCTCCTATGGCTAAAATTCCTTCTAAGGCGGAGGAGTATTTGCAAAAGGTTATTGTAGGCCGAAAAAGAAGCTTTCCAGATGATTTTGGCAAAATAAAAATCGGTTTGGCCAAGGACGAGGCCTTTTCCTTTTACTATCCAGAAAGCCTGGCTGTTTTGGAGCGGCTGGGAGCTCAGATTGTGCCCTTCAGTCCTCTGCGGGATAGCGCTTTGCCAGATGTGGATGGTTTGCTTATAGGGGGAGGTTTCCCAGAGATGTTTGCCAGCCAGCTGGAGTCCAATAAATCCATGTTGGCTGCTATTGCTCAGGCAGCCCGTCAGGGAATGCCTATTTTTGCTGAATGCGGCGGCTATATGTATTTAGGTCAGTGCCTAAAGGATTTTGAGGGTGGAATTTTCAATATGACTGGCATATTGCCACAGCAGGTGCAGATGAACAAAAAGCTGCAAATGGTGGGCTATGTAGAGGCAGAGCTTTTGCAGGATTGTTGTATTGGTCAGGCAGGTATGAAGCTAAAGGGCCACGAATTTCATTTTTCCGCAGAAATTCCTGGAGCTGGTGATGTAGTAGGCAATAGAGCCTTTTCCTTTACCAGAATGCGAAATAACGCTGTATATCCAGGTGGATTTGTGACTGACAAGGGAAATGTGCTAGGTTCCTATCTTCACATTCATTTTGCCGGCTGTGTTGAAGCGGCTACAGCCTTTGTAGGCAGCTGTTGGAATTATAACATTAGTCGTCAGGATAAATAGAGTTTAAAGCAGGTGGAAAAATGGGAAAGCTGGTCTTGGTAACTGGAGGTGCCCGCAGTGGCAAAAGCTCCTTTGGCGAGAAATACGCAGCAAGGTATGGCAAAAGGGTGGCTTATATTGCTACCTCGCAGATTTGGGACAAGGAAATGGAGTTTCGAGTGAAGCTTCACAAGGAGAGACGGCCAGCAGATTGGCAGACCTATGAGGCTCCCTATGAGGCCCACAAGGCTGTGGCGGCAGCGGTTCAGGCTGGCTGTGATATGATTCTCTTTGATTGCCTGACGGTATATACCAGCAATCTGCTGTGTAGTTTGGATAATATTGATGATTCAGATAGAAATTACGGATTATTGCGGGATGTTTGCCAGTCCCTTATAGATATTGTAAAGAAAAGTAATGTCACTATGGTAGTGGTTACGAATGAAGTGGGAGCAGGTATTGTGCCAGAAAATCATCTGGCAAGAGAATTTCGTGATTTGGCAGGCTTGGCCAATCAGCTATTGGCAGCAGCCTCGGAGGAGGTTTATTTTGCCGTAGCCGGTATACCTGTCAATATAAAAAAATTGGCTGAGAATTGGTAAGGAGAGGCTTTTATGGCAAATTATATTATGATGATGGGAACCAGCTCCCATGTAGGCAAAAGTATTCTGGCTACAGCTATGTGCCGGATTCTTTATAGAAAGGGTAGAAAGGTAGTGCCTTTCAAGGCAC
The DNA here is from genome assembly GCA_052272885.1 of Anaerovibrio sp. Classification (GTDB taxonomy): domain Bacteria; phylum Bacillota; class Negativicutes; order Selenomonadales; family Selenomonadaceae; genus Anaerovibrio. Next base: position 12,894 of record DAVZJH010000046.1, read on the forward strand.
AGAATATGGCTCTGAATTCCTATGTTACCAGAGATGGGGATGAAATGGGCCGGGCTCAGGTGGCTCAGGCAGAGGCTGCTGGCATGGAGCCTATGGTAGATATGAATCCCGTGCTTTTGAAGCCCACAGGCAATGCTGCTTCTCAGGTAATTATTATGGGTAAGCCTGTAGGCAATATGTCTGCCAGGGAATATCATCGGGGATATTCATTGAAGGCCTTTGATGCAGTTAAGGAAGCTCTGGGACGGTTAGATAAGGAATATGATACCATTGTTATTGAGGGAGCTGGCAGTCCAGCAGAAATTAATCTCAAGGCTAATGATATTGTGAATATGCGGGTAGCCAAATACCTGCAGGCACCGGTACTGCTTATAGCAGATATTGACCGAGGAGGAGCTTTGGCTTCTCTGGTAGGTACTCTGGAACTGCTGGATGAGGAAGAAAGAGCACTGGTAAAGGGGTTGGTTATTAACAAATTCCGTGGTGATGTTACTTTGCTGACTCCTGCTATTGATTTTCTGGAGGAAAAAACCGGCAAGCCAGTGCTGGGGGTAGTGCCTCATATTGACCAGATGGGTATAGATGATGAGGATTCTGTTTCTTTGGAGGAAAAGCAAGCCGCGCCTACTGAGGGGGATATACGGATTGCCGTTATTCAGACACCAAAGATTTCCAATTTTACGGATTTTGATGCTTTGGCTCATGAAAAGGATGTGGCCCTTTACTATGTAAAGGCTGTAGAGGATTTGGGTGAACCAGATGTTATTATGCTGCCTGGCAGTAAAAATACTACTGAGGATATGCTATATTTGCGTAAATCAGGGCTGGGCGAGAAAATTTTGGCTCATGCCAAGGCAGGCAAGGCTGTTATAGGTATTTGCGGTGGCTATCAGATGCTGGGGGAGGTTATTAGAGATCCTCAGCATACAGAATCTCAAAATGATGAGGCAGCCGGCTTGGGGCTTCTAGGCATGGAAACTGTTTTTGCCAGTGAAAAGCTGACCAGTCAGGTGGTGGCTCAGTGTCAGGATTTGCATTTTATGGGTCAGTATATTTCTGCTGATAATTTGCAGGGCTATGAAATCCATATGGGGCATACTGCCTTTACCAGAGAGGCAGATAATCATCCATTTACTGTATGTCAGCGGCGAGGAAAGGCTTGTGCTAGTCAGGAGGGCACCGCCAATGCAGCAGGTAATGTTTTTGGTACATATATTCATGGTGTATTTGACAATGACGTATTCCGTCGCAGTGTGTTGAATGCCATACGGTATAGCAAGGGCTTGGAAGCCTTGGCCAATACGAGAAATGTTATGGCTGAAAAGCAAAAGGCCTATGAACATTTGGCAGATGTGGTAGAAAACGCCTTGGATATGGAGAAGCTGTATCAGATTATGGGAGAGAAAACATGCTAACAGCGGTTTGTGGATTTTTATTTGATACGGTTGTGGGAGATCCTCGCTCCAAATTTCATCCTGTGGTGTTAATTGGCCGACTGATTTCCATGATGGAGTCAGCCCTTTATCATGAGGGGGATAGCGAGAGGCGAAAGCTGATGGCAGGAGGTCTATTGGCTATAACAGTTTTACTGGTGGTTTATCAGGTGGCAGCAGGTATAGATGGCTTGTTAAGGCAGCTGGATAATAAGCTGGTTACGATTCTGGTGGAGGGCTTTCTTTTTAGCTTTACTATTTCACCTCGCAGCCTGGCAGAGGCAGGTAGGGAGATTTATAACTATTTGGAAAATGACGATTTGGAGAATGCCCGCTATAAGGTAGGCTGGATTGTGGGCCGCGATACGGAAAAGCTGTCTCCAGGAGAGGTTACTAGAGCTACGGTGGAAACAGTGGCGGAAAATACAGTGGATGGCATAATTGCCCCTTTCTTTTTCTTTTTACTGGGTGGACTGCCTCTGGCCTATATGTATAGAGCAGCCAATACCCTGGATTCTATGGTAGGCTACAAGAATGATAAATACCTGTATTTTGGTAGAATTTCTGCCCGGATTGATGATGTGGCTAACTATATTCCTGCCAGAATTACGGGGGTTCTCTTTGTGCTGTCAGCTTTGATTTTAAAGCTGGATTGGGGTAATAGCTGGCGAATGCTGCGGCGGGATGCCTCTAAGCATCCAAGTCCTAATGGGGGCTGGGCGGAGGCTTCTGTGG
>DAVZJH010000047.1:0-14763 GCA_052272885.1 Anaerovibrio sp.
GAGCAAGATCTGCCCTCCTTTGTGATGGATATGCCAGTTATTCCGGCATCCCGGCTCAAAGGTCACATTGGCAATGCCAAGTCGCTCTGTTGTCAGCATTTCCAGATAGCTTTGCCCCACAAAATACTTCGCGTAAGCATCGTTTTTCTCCCCCAGTGGGAAGATTTGTTGAAATTCTTTTCCTGTCATTTGGATTTCTCCCTTCAATCAAAATTAAGATTCCTGCAATGTTTTACAAAGCATTTTCTGTATTTGCGAAGGACCTGCATTTTGCGATTGCCTCGCCGGTTCTCAGATATTGATAAGTTGTCTTTTCAAACAGAACGGTGCGGACATTACTAAAATCCAGCTTGGCGCGAGGCTTTCATTCGTCTTTCCCATGCCGCTGCCTCCGGATGTGGTAAAAGGCACGATGGTTTCGCTGGAAATTTTGCCTGAATTTCAACTGGATTCATTGCGATAACCCCGACTAATGCATGGGGAACATAGAGTTCCTCAAGATAGGCAATCTCTTCTCCGGTCAGTTTAAAATCAACTGCCTTGACGAATCGCCCCTGTGTGCATTCCCTTTCCAGCATCGCCAAGGCTCATACAGCCAAGACAAAGACGTGACACTTCAATATCCGTTTTTCCTAATTTTGTGTATTACATAACACTCCTCCTTTCATTGCTGTAATATAATTTTTCTATGTATACCGTCATCAGTACGCCAAAATCATGGAACCAGTCAAATACTGTAAATACCCAAAGAATAAGGAACACACAGGTTCTCAAAATGGTAATCACGGCAGGAAGTACAGAGCACCCCATTCCCCGCAAAGTGACCGACAACCGCTACATCGGCAGAATTAAAAAGCTGCTGCAAAATACTGCTGGCCGCCAGTGGCAGGGCAAACAGCAGTATTTTATCCAACAATGAACCGTGCAGCATATCGATTTGATGCCTCGTATGTAAAGGTTTGATTGATTCTTCTTCCCCTACCGTTTTCAGCAGGCTCTCTCTGACCAGATCACTACAGCCTTTGCCAATGGTGATATGTACCGGAAATGTCCGCTTTTGTAATAGCCCGTACAGGAATGAGGCTGCTTTCTGGGGATCGCCGGCCTGCTTATGGTTGTTGTCTGACATAAAACGAAGTGTATCATGGGCACTCGTTCCATCGTATTCCGGCATTTACCGCTGCCTTGATTTGTTTCTGATCTGTCACATCCATACGGACAGGCAGCACATTCTCATTCTGATAAAAGGGGGCATTTTCATCAATTTTTCTGGTAGCAGCGATAACTTTGTCTCCATGTTTCACTGCCTCTTTAGCAAAAGCCTTACCGAACTCCTGTTTGAACCTGTAATAAGATATACACTCATCATTTCACCTTTTCCTTACAAATTTTTGCAAATGAACAACTTTACTTATCCCTTTGACTACATAAAAGCTGATAAAAATCCATAATCCCATCATGGCGATATACTCTGTAAATACAGAAATCGTACTCTGCTCAAAGCCAAAGAACACAAACTCCTGTTTTAGAAACATATAAGAAACAAGATTGTTCTTATAGAAACAGTACGCTCCATACCCTGCGATAAAAACTGCTATAAAACGCATCAGCCATACGGACACAGCGGGCTTTTTCTTTCTGCCCCAAAGTCTGCCGAACATTCCAAGGAGCATGCTCCAGTGAAAACCTAAATGAATACTCATCAGCACAAATCCCCAATAGGACACCGCCAGGTGCAGCGTTCTTGCTGTTGCCATCGACCCGTGGACGGGAAGCTCTGCAAATACATGGCGGGACATGACGATCCCGCTGAATCCCAGAAACAGCATCGAAGCAAGGACACTGAAATTGATGATTACCTGTGTTACCCGCAGCAGGGTATATTTTCCTTTGAACAGATTTCCATACCATCTGATGTTCAAAATGTTATGCAGCAGAAACAATACCAGCATTCCTGCGCCAAACCACTCGTGAAGCTCCTGCCCGGTAATTTGATAATCCATCAGAAGAAGGAGCAGCACTGTCATCGATGCGTCAATTCCCATTTTAATTTTCGGTTTCAAACGACATTTCCTCCTTCCTTTGGCAGTAGGTCCATTTCCCAACATTTTGATTATTCTTCAAAGTTTAAGCCGAGACTGTTTACCCATTCCATCACAGTATCCTGTGAATCGCTGCCATTCAACCGTCTGCCCGAAAGCCATGTAGCTCCGCTTGTAAGCTGTTCCAGATTGGATGCGCTGGAACCAATACCGCTGCCGCCGGAAGTGCAGAAAGGCACGATGGTTTTGCCGGAGAAATCATAGCTCTCCACAAATGTGCTGATGATTCTCGGTGCCTCTCCCCACCAGATGGGATAGCCGATAAATACGATTTTATATCGGTCCATGTCCTTCACGTTGCCGGAAATGGCAGGACGGGCATCGGGGTCATTCATTTCAATGGTAGTACGGCTGTCGTTATCGTTGTAATTAAGATCTGCGTCCGTATAGGGATCTTCGGGAACGATCTCGTAAATATCTGCGTTCAGGCCATTTGCGATATGCTCCGCCACGCCCTCTGTAGTATTGGTAGCAGAAAAGTAAGCGACCAGAACCTTGCTTTCCTGTACATCAGGAGCATCTGTTTTTCCCGTCTTACTTTCAGAAACATCCGTGTGGCTGCTTTCCACAGAATTTTCTTCCGTGGAGGACTGCTCTATCCGGCTTGCAGAATTTCCACAAGCTGCAAGCCCTAAAATCATGACCATAGAAAGTAAGATAGCGATTGTTTTTTTCATCGTGAAAACCTCCAATAATTTATTGTTGTTCTTTAATTCTGCAGATCATATAATCGATTGCATCAAGAGACTGTTGCTTTCCATGTATTTCTTCAAGTAAGTCATACCGATATTTTCGCAACACCCGTATCTGCATTCCCCGATCTTCACACCCGGAAATTTTCGCAATTTCTTCCTGACTCAATCCGGCTTTTGCAAGGGAATAATAATCTGGTTTCATGAAATGGCACTCCCTCCCAACTAAAAAAATATAGGTGCAGAAATCGAAGCTGTTTGCTTCATCTCTACACCTATATCATAATTCTTTACTTGGATTATATCAAATACTTAGTTTTTACGGCTAATCAATGCCCAAAAAGCATTGGATGTGTTCAATAAATTTTGTGGCAGCTAAGCTAAACGGCTGGCCACGTTTCCATGCCAATACACTTGTTGCTGTAAGCGGCGGATCAAGCGGTCTATATGTAACCTTCGATTGATCCCAGAAGGGTACAGAGCCTTCAATCACCAGTGAATACGCCAATCCGCCATTCACCATAATTGCACTGTTTGTACTTAAATTGCTGGTAAAAACAACATTCAATTTCTCATAATAGCTGCCAAACCAGCTTGCCAATTCGCTCTGTATATTCATACGCCGCGGAAGAATCAATGGCAATGCAGACAAATCCTTTGCGGTTACAGCTTCTTTTCCGGAGAGCGGATCATCCGGGGGCATCAGAACCACCCATTTTTCTCTTATATTCAAGCGGATAAAATCATATTTTTCCATATCAACTGGCTCAAGAAGCAAGCCAATATCCAGAAGCCCCTTATCCATCTGCTCCTTTACCATATCTGCCGTGGCCGTAAAAATATCAAAGGTAACGCGGGGATATTTTTGTCTAAAGACATCAATCAATTCTGGAAGGAGCTGTGCGGAGGCAATTTCTCCGCAGCCAATGGAAATTTTACCTTCCACCTGTTCCTCCTGCTCTACCAACTCCTTTTCTGTCTTATCCACGAGCTGCAAAATTTCTTCTGCACGGCGGCGAAGAAGTATTCCCTCATTCGTCAATTTAATCTTCCGTGTCCCTCTGTTAAACAGCTTTACGCCTATTTCTTCCTCCATTTGTGCAAGCTGACGGGAAAGTGTTGGCTGCGTAATATGCAAAACTTCTGAGGCTTTTGTGATGCTTTCTTCCCTGACTACGGTCAGAAAATATCGAAGAACCCTGATTTCCATATGAAAACTCCTTTCGGTCTTATTCATGCCTTAATAATTATATTGTATTACATTTATGCCTTTTAAGCAATGCAATACCGTTTGATTTTACCTTAAAGGAGGTTCAAATGGGACATACTGGGAGGGTTCAAATCAAAAAGACGGTAAATTGTCTGAGCTATTATTGCATTTTTTAGAAAATTTGCTTTTCCTAGAACAAAAAAAGATAGGTTTCTCAATATATTTTAAAAAACCTATCTTTGTGGATAACTTTAATTTGGTAAGTCAATAATCTGAAATCCGCGCTAAACCTAAGCGGATTTTTGTTTTATGCTATAAAGCGTTTTGGGGTTGGTGCTAATATTCTTGCACTGTTTAGTACAACTGCTAGGGTGGCTGTGTTGTGTATAACTGCCGCCCAGAGTGGTGTGATTACACCCATTGCGCCTAGAAGCATCGCCATAGAGTTTATAGTGATGGTTGCTGTGAAGTTCTGGTGTATGAGCTTCATGGTGCGCTTGCCTAGCTGCAAGGCATCTATCAGTCTGGTTGGATCCTCGGAGCGGATTGTGACGGCGGAGCTTTCTGCAGCTATATCCGTCTGTCTGCTGCCCAGGGATGTGCCTACATGTGCAAAAGCTAGAGCTGGTGCATCATTGATGCCATCGCCGACCATCATGACTGTACCACTCTTTTTGAGTTTGGTTACATGGCTTGCCTTGTCCTCTGGCAAGACCTCTGCATGGAAGGAATCTATATCCATTTCATTGGCTACCTGCTGAGCAACCGCCTCAGAGTCACCTGTCAGCATGACTATTTCATCTACACCATACCTGCGCATCTGATTGAGCGTTTTTTTCATCAAAGGACGAATTGGATCCTGAATACCTATAACACCCAATAATTTATCATCCCTTGCGACAAAAATATACCCCATAGTCAAATCTTCCAACTTGAACTGCTCCATGCCACTAACAGCATTTTCCTGCATGAGCTTGTCGCTGCCGACTAAGATTTTGCCGCCAGCAAAGTCCTCAAAGTCAGCCACCTCTGCACTCATGCCACGAGCCACAATCGTCGTGGAGCTGATATGCTCTGGTATCTCCCATTCCTTTTCCTTGACATAGCGTCTAATCGCCACAGCCAACGGATGTACAGAATGTTTTTCGGCTGAGGCAGCCAGAAGGAGCATTTCCTTTTCCTCGACCTCTGGTGCAGTTTCAATCAGCGAAACCTTTGGCATACCAACTGTAATCGTGCCTGTTTTGTCCAATACAACAGTATCTGTTTGTGCCAAGGCTTCAATATAATTGCCGCCCTTGATGAGTATGCCCTTTTTGGCGGCTGCACCAATAGCCGCTGAGATTGCGGTTGCCGTAGAGAGCTTCAAGCCGCAGGAGAAATCAATAAAGAGCAGATTGAGCACACGCTGCCAATCTCTGGTTGCGCCATAGACAATCGCTGCTCCCAAGAAAGAAATAGGCACTAAGAGGTTTGCCATGCTGTCGGCAAAATTCTGCACTGGTGCTCGTCTGGTCTGTGCTTCCTCTACGAGATGCACAATATGTGCCAAGGAGGTATCCTTGCCCACCTTCTCGACCAAAATATCAATCTCACCAGCCTCAACCACGCTGCCAGCATATACCAGCATCCCCTTGCGCTTCATAGCTGGCACAGACTCACCCGTAATGGAGGACTGATTGACAGCGGCCGTGCCCGAAAGTACCCTGCCATCCACACAGATTTTTTCGCCTGTATGTGAAGCAATGATATCGCCAGCCTTTAGCTCCTTTACAGAAACTTTGCACTCCACGCCGTCCTTTTTGATCCATACATATTCCTGATTGAGATTTAAAAGTCCAGAAATATGGCTTCTCGCCTTTTCTGCCGCATAGCTAGTCAGCATCTCAGCACCATTGGAAAGTGCCAACAGGCTCAGGCTGGATTCTGGCTTGCCAGCCAAAACTGAAGCAATCACAGCAGTGGCTGTCAGGGTATCTGCATTTGGCCTGTTTTCACGCACCAGACCATTGACACCATTTTTGATAAAATTGCGCGCTATGTACATAATCATCAGGCTGCGCAAAATTTTAATGCTCGCAAATGCCTGCGGATAAAATTTTCTGATGAGCTGCACAGCTACAAGGCTGCCTAATGACAGCACCGCCTCACGTCGATAATCTGCCATATCTAAGCTCTCGCCCTCGGCATTGCCTTGAGCGCAAATCTCCTGAACTGCCATTTTGACGCTGGCATGTGCATAATTATGCTTGTACCATATTTTGAGTATTTGATTGTCAATGCTGACAGACACAATGCCAGCAATAGCTCTAAGCCTTGCGCCCAGCATTATTTGGTCAGCTGCTGTCAGCTTGGCCGGCAGCTGCATTTGACTGCAATAATATTTCATCAACCTCACCATCCCTTCAGTAAATGTAGTGCCCACCAAATCATCGAAGGGCCTGTTGGCCTTTGGTCATAAAGCAGACATTTACGAATACCTCGCAGCAGGAAGAAAAGCGAAACAAGTGCAGATATATCAAAGCTGTTGCCTGTTAAGCCTCGTACATGGTTGTTAAAAAATCTGCCTGTGGTTTTCCAGCTTTTGGTATAGACAGTAGGCACATAGCTCTGATGCGATGGTATGTCAAGCGGTGTAAGTGTAGCACAAGCTCTTTCTAGCTGCTGCATGAGCTTATCTAAAGCCAGCTCTGTCTCTGGTGCTTGGTCATAATATATTAGCAGGCCCCCCGTCAAGTGATTGGCTGCTACTGAATAAATATTATTTTTGCTATTTAGCTGCTGCACCAAAAATTCCGCCAAGGCTGCATTGCCTACAAGTATTCTCAGCCTGTATCTTCTGCGTCCAGGCAGGGCACTGACCAGTGCAAAATTTGACACTGCTTGCTTTGATGCACCAAATCCCTGCAATGCCTGTATATGATTTGCAGACTGTGCGTGAATGCGCTGGCCTAAGCCCTTACCATTGAGCATATCATGTACACCCTTGCCTATGGATGCGCCCATCATCAATCCTGACATAAAGGACATAAATTTACCTCCTCACATGCGTTTTGATATATTCTTCGACCTTGGTCAACTCCTTATTGGTATGCAGAAGCTGCGGTGTGTATTGGATTAGAATTGAACCAGTGGCTTGATTTACCTCAACCTCACCTAGCTCACGATAGCTTCTAAGGTATTCCAAAACCTCTTTGCAGTTTTTGGGGTTATTGACAAGTGCCTTGCTATAAAGACGCACTCGCCCTGGTAGGTACGCAGCAACCTCGACTGTGCGTATAAACATATCTATTTTGCTTTTGGGTATGTGTACCCAATCCATGATGCCCATTTTTTCACTTCCTCATCTCTGTAAGATTTCTTAGAAAACAAGGGACTGGCTTAATACAAAGTCAGCCCCTCTTTTCTCCAATAATTACTTGAGTGCTGCCTCCTGTGCGGCAATCATATCCTCAAGCTCTTCCTTCTGACGCTGCAGCTCTGCCAGTGGAATCTGGCCAGCCTGTGGCAGCTGCTGTGCTGCCATCATCTGCTGCTCACGCTCCTGCATGAAGCGATAGCCAAATACACCAGCCACTGCACCTACTGCCAAGCCAATCCAAAAATCAGTTTTCTGAAACATAATAGTTCCTCCTAAAAATAAAATTTGTACAACCTTACAGAAACCTGTAATGATAGTATTTCCTTTTTGGGAGATATTCGCTTATGGGATTTTCTCCCCTCTTAGGAATTACTCTCAATTAAGTATAGCATAAAATCTAATTTTGTGTAAGCTATTTTAAATATTTTTGTAAAAAAAATCAGCCTATGCGAGGCTGCATAAGCTGATAATTTCCCTATATTTCCTTTGAGCCCTCAACCTTGTGGCATGCCACAAAATGATTTGGTGCAATTTCCTTTAATGTCGGCTTTTCTTGCCTGCATATATCTATACATTCACTGCACCTTGTCTGGAATGGACAGCCTGGCGGTACATCGAGCGGACTTGGTATATCACCTGAAAGTGTTTCAACAGTTGGATTTTCTTCATGCACAGGAAATACCGCCTTTAGTAGTGCTTGTGTATATGGATGAACAGCCTGTGCCATTTTATCTCCATCTATCTTTTCAACAATATTCCCTAGATACATCACATTTATGCGATGGCTAAACATACTTACCAAGGCCAAATCATGGCAGATAAATATGTAGGTGATACCTTTTTCTCTTTGCAGCTTGACAAGCAGCTCAATCACCTTGTCCTGTACGGATACATCGAGAGCACTGGTTGCCTCATCACAAACGATGATTTCTGGCTCAAGTGCTAAAGCACGGGCAATAGCCACACGCTGACGCTGTCCACCACTCATATTGTGCGGATAACGGTCTGCAAAATCCCCTGGCAGCTCAACCAGCTCTAAAAGCTCTCGTGTTTTTTGCTCCATATCCTTTTTCTGAAGCAATCCAAAATTTAAAAGCGGCTCGCAGATAATCTCCTTAATTTTCATTTTAGGGTTAAAGGCCGCTGTTGGATCCTGAAATACCATCTGAATACGCTTATAATTTTGTCTTTTTGCTTCACCTGTCAGCTTGGTGATATCCTCGCCATGAAAAATTACCCTGCCAGAGGTTGGTGCGTGCATATTCAAAATAGTCTTTAGAAGAGTAGACTTACCACAGCCAGACTCTCCTACAATACCAACTGTCTCTCCTTTACGGACATTGATGCTTATATCGTCACAGGCTGTAAGGGTGCGCCCGCCAGCGACGGGAAACTGTTTGGTGATATGCTCAATACTCATTATGATTTCAGACATATCTTCGGCCTCCAATCTCTGGTACTGCACTCAAAAGCTGTTTGGTATATGCAGCCTGCGGCCTGTGGATGATATCCTTGGCTGTACCGTATTCGACCACACGGCCGCCAGACATAACCATAATTTTGTCGGACATATAAGCAGCGACACCGATGTTATGAGTTACCATAATCATCGCAGTGTTAGACTCACGCACAATGCGCATCAGCTCCTTGACAATCTGCGCTTGTGTGGTTACATCTAGTGCCGAGGTAGGCTCATCAGCCAAAAGCAATTGCGGATGAAAGGCAATTGCCATGGCAATGCCGACACGCTGACGCATACCACCGCTCAGCTCAAAGATATAGGATTTTAGGATATTCTCTGGATTGGGCAAATTCATCAAAGCCAGCATTTCAACCGCCTTGTTCCAAGCAGCTTGTTTGTCCATATCACTGTGCGTCTGCAAATATTCCACAAACTGATAACCAATGGTCTGCACTGGATTCATCATATTGCCGCTGTCCTGAAAAATCATGGAAATGTGCTTTCCTCTAAGCTCTAGCCAATCCTTATTTGTGTATTGTATCAAATCCTTATCCTCAAACAGGATTTGCCCCTCAGAAACAAAGCCACTACCCGAAAGACAACCCAAAATCGCCCTGATAACACTCGTCTTGCCGCTGCCAGACTCACCCACGATAGTCAGGATTTCACCCTTATTTAAGGAAAAATTCACATCCCTAACTGTCGGTTCTAAATTGCCAGGATACGCTATGGCTAAGTTATCTATATGTAATAGCATCACTTTCGCCTCTTACTTTCCTGCTGGTTTAATCAGGCTGGTAATCCAATAATAATCAGATGGATACATCTTAACACCAGCCAGTGACTTATTGTTTACGATATTAGTCTGCGGATAACCAAGGAACAAGGCTGCACCATCATTCATAATAATCTGCTGAATTTCAATAATCAGCTGGCGACGCTTATCCTTGTCAAACTCAACAGACAATGCATCAAACTTGGCATCCAGATTTGGATTGCTGTAACCAGAACCATTCTGTGGGTTCTCGCCATTCTTGTTGCTCTTCCAATACCAGCTAAGGAAGATCTCAGGATCGCCAGTATTGGCAGTAGTAATATTGGAAATCAAAAGATCATACTCACCCTTAATGCCCATCTGGTCAATGAGGTTGTAGTCTACATTCTTGATGTTGATATCAAAGCCCAGCTTCTTGAGGTCAGCCTGTACAGCTTCTGCATACAAAGGCAGCTCAGCACGGCCATTGTAAACAACGAAGTCAAGGCGCAATGGCTTGCCGTCCTTGTCACGGATACCATCGCCATCGGTATCCTTCCAGCCTGCTTCATCCAACAGCTTAGCAGAACGCTCTGGGTTATAGGCATTTATATCCTTTAACTGCTCAAAGCCATAGTCCATGGAAGGTGGTACAGGTGCTTTGCCTGGCAGGAAGGTTCCCTTTAAAAGTACATTGTTGTAGGTGTCACGGTCGCAGCCGCTAATCAGTGCTGCACGCACCTTATCGTCACCCAGGATTCCCTTCTGATTGAGACGAGCCAAAACAGTACGCAGGGAAGCAATCTCATCAACCTGAAAATCATTGTTATTTCTAAAAAGGTCAATATCACCAGCAGCAATATTTACCGCCATATCCACATCACCAGACTGCAGTGCCATAGCACGAGTATTAGGATCGTCAATAGTAGGAATTTCTACTGTTTCGAATGGCACTTCGCCATTCCAGTAGTAAGGATTCTTCTTCATCACGGATTTTTCCTTGACAAAGGACTCTACCATGTATGGGCCAGTGCAGATTGGGCCTTGCTTGGAGAAGTCACGACCTTCAGCCTCTGCCTTGGTATCTACGATAATAAACAGTGGATCAGCCAAAAAGCCAGGCATATTAGGCATAGGCTTCTCTGTTTTAATAATCAAATTCTGACCTTCTGCCTTCATCTCTGTATACTTGAAGAAGGTAGCTGCACGATTATTTTTGGCAAAGGCCCGCTCTAAGGAAGCCTTAACACCCTCCGCAGTCAGCTCTGTACCATTGGAGAACTTTACTCCATCACGAATTTTAAAGGTCCAAGTCAGCTTATCGTCACTGACGCTCCAGCTCTCAGCCAAATAAGGCTGAATTTCCATTTTTTCATCAAACTTGGTTAGGCACTCCCCTAGACCATAACGCATAACCACCCAGCCAAAGAAATTCTGCGTAGGCTCTAGGGTATCCGCAAAGTTAGTAACACCAACCTTCAATACACCATTATCCGCATTGGTGCTGCCACTACCGCCACAGCCAGAAATCACCATAGCAGCCATCACACTGCACAAGCCAACGCTAATACTCTGCCAGAGCTTCTTGCGATTAAACCACTTCATTCCAAAACCTCTTTCCTATCAAAAATACACTATTCATTACGAGGATCAAGCACATCACGCAATGCGTCACCCCACATATTAAAAACAGCTACAACTGCAAAAATAGCTAAGCCTGGAAAAATCATCAGCCAAGGCGCACTCTGTATATACTGGCGACCTTCATTCAGCATAAGTCCCCACTCAGGTGTTGGCGGCTGAGCACCAAAGCCCAAGAAGGACAAGCCTGCAATCTCCATCATCATCGTACCTATATCCATTGCACCAGTGATAACTACCATCGGCAGTACATTAGGCAGAACATGACGACGCAGGATATTAAGGGTTGTTGTGCCATTTACCTTAGCTGCCTGAATAAAATCCTGATTGCGCAGCTTGATAACCAAGCTTCTCACCAAACGAGCATATTTTGCCCAGCTGACAACAACCAAGGCAAGAATTGTGTTGATAACACTGCCGCCCAGAATACCAGCAATAGCAATCGCCAAAACAATACCAGGAAAGGATAGCATCATATCAGCAAAGCGCATCAAGATAGTTTCGACTTTGCCACCAAAGTAACCAGCCGCGATGCCCACTACTGAACCAACAATAGCCATCAAGGCAACAAGGCAAATAGTCATAAACAGCGATGTCTGTGTGCCACAGATGATACGCGAAAACGTATCTCGTCCCAGCTTGTCAGTACCCAAAAGATGCTCGGCTGATGGCGGCTGTAAGACATTTTTCATATTGCTCACCATCGGATCCTGCGGTGCCAAAAAAGGGGCAAACAGAGCAACCAAGACAATCAGTACAACCAAAGCTGTATAAATTGTAAACAGCTTGTGGCTCTGAACAAATTCCTTCATCACTGAGCCTCCTTTTTCAATCTTGGATCAAGATAGGAATACGAAACATCAACCGCAAAGTTAATCAGCATATACACAATAGAAATCCATAGTACAAAGCCCTCAATCAAAGGATAATCACGCATCATAATGGCATGCACCGCCATATTACCTATACCTGGCCAAGAAAATACCATCTCAATAACGGCTACACCACCTAAAAGCCAGCCAATAGACATACCGAGTAGCGTAATCAGCGGCAAAATTGCATTTGGCAAAACATGCTTCCACAAAATAACCTGCTCCGAAATACCTCTCGCCCTTGCACCGATCACATAATCCTGATGCAGCTCCTCTAAGACAACTGTACGAACCTGCCGCATATATTTAGACGACATATAGATAGCCAAAGTAACAGCCGGCAAGACGATGCCCTTGGCTGTAACGCTGGAGCTGGCTATCGGGAATAGGCCCAGCTTTAAGCCAAATACATATAAAAGCACCAATCCAATCCAAAAACTTGGCATGGATACACCTATAAAGGAAAAAATTCTCACTAGATAATCAGGCCAGCGATTGGCATGTACAGCCGAAAATATTCCCAGAGGCAATGATATCAAGAGTACAAACACCACTGTCACCAAGGCAAGCAAAAATGTCCCTGCAAATCCCTCTGCCAGCTTGTCTACAACTGGCTTCTTAGCCGAATAGGATATGCCCATATCTCCCTGTACTACGCCGCCAACCCAATTGCCGTACTGTACAATAAAAGGCTTATCCAAGCCCAGCTCCTTACGAGTCTGGTCTAGCACCTCCTGTGATACAATCGTATCTGATGCCTCCAAAAGCATCGCCGCAGGATCACCTGGTGCCAAATAGGTCAGACAAAATGTCAGAAAGCTGACACCTATCAGTGTTGTCACCATTTGTGCAAGACGACTAACCAGCTTTTTCAAAAATTCTTCAGCTCCTCCCATATAAAAGCAATAAAAAAAACAGCACTCCCAGCCTACAAAAAGGCATGGAAATTGCTGTACAAATTTTATTTATGCAAATAAAAAACCGGTTCAATAACCGGAAATTGCAAATGTTACCAATATGGAATACAAAGCTATACATAAATCAAGCATCCACAAAGGCGTACTACAATCCCCTACCTGTCACTCGCAGGCTCAAACACCCCACAGGATGTTCAACGGTGATATCAGAAAAGGCAGTTCTCCTGGCTCGACTTCCTCACTTTGTAACGCCTTCCCAAGGTATACACCCCAGTGACATATCGTACAAAGCTCCATCTTACAGTGGCGGGACCGCTTCGGCTTCTACCAAATTCCCTATTAAGTCCTATGGACACCAATTCTTCCTATATTCAATTATTTACAGTGTAGTTGTTCAACAAATTTTTGTCAAGTTATTTTCATATTTTTTTCAGATATTTATAAAATAAAATCGTGGCACAGGTTGCTCTTATCGTTTGGTCTATACACAAGGCAATCCATGCCCCCACCAGTCCCATATCTAGCTCATACAGTATTAAGGCTGTTATAATCGGTCTTAATATGGCAATGCTGATTAGTGAATACACTGCTACCTGTGCTGTTTTGCCAACACCTCGCAAGAGTCCTGCACTAACCAAGGACTGTGCTTCTGGAAAGCTCACCACAGCTACCAAAATCATCACCATGCTGCCTAGGACTTTAGTATCTGCATCATGTGCATACAAAGCAAAAATAAAATCTCGCCCAAAGAAGGTCACTAGACAAGCAATAAGGGAGAAAAACACGCTCCATTTAATGCCAGTTTGCCAGCACATACGCAGCTTGGCAGGATTTTTTTCACCATGTGCATGACCAGCCAAAATCATACTTGCCTTGCCCAATCCGCCTGCAAAGCTGTAATAAAAATCGCAAAAATTCATGCAAATTGCATGTACAGCATAAGGAACAACACCTAGCTCGGCCACCATGCGCGTATAAAGAACCATACCTATACGCTCAAAGCCCTGCTCACTAAAGACAGCAGCAAAGACTGGCATGAATTTTTGGCAATATGCTTTGGTAGGTAAAAAGCTACCCCAGTGCATTTCCTGACGCTTAAATACCAAATATATACTACCAATTAATGTCCATAATGTGCCAATTATTGTACCAATTGCTGCGCCCTTCACACCCAGCTCTGGAAATGGCCCTAGACCAAAAATAAAAACTGCATTGCTCATAACATTGACGATATTGCCCTGTATATTGATGGACATTACATAACCTGTTTCACCAAAGCCCAGCATATAGCCCTGCAGAACAGCACTTATTGAAGTGAAAAATACGCCTATTATCGCCAAATCCGCATATTCCAATGCCAATACTATGTAGCTCTCCTCTGCCCCTACCCAATATAGCATATCCTCAAGATGAATAAAGAGGATAGAATGTGCTATACACAGCAATATACTGCTGGCAAAAAGTGTTTTTCTCAGCATATCACTAGCTTCATACGGTTGGTTTTGCCCATAGAGCTTAGCTGTCACGACAGTAAGTGCCGCTGAAATTGACCTTGCCAGACAAAGCATCATCATGCGTGGCTGCGTAAAAATACTTACTGCTGCAACTGCCACCGTTCCCAGCACTCCTACCATAATAATATCCGCCGCACTCAAGAAAATCATAAAAACTCCCTCCAGTGCGGCCGGCATGGCAAGCCTCAGGTAGTACTTATCATGTTGTGTAATTAAAATAATAATCATCTCCTTTTTT
>DAVZJH010000048.1:0-14315 GCA_052272885.1 Anaerovibrio sp.
GTACTCCCATATCGCCATTAATAGTGAATAAGATGTATTCGGCAAATCAGAATTTTACATTACAACACATGGTAGAAAAATCTATCTATCGCCTCTGCTACCCCATTATCATCATTAGCTGCTACCTGATATTTTGCCACAGCCTTAGCCACCTCACTGGCATTGGCCACCACAATTCCTGTGCCAGCCAGCTTCAGCATAGGCACATCATTACCAGAATCCCCAATAGTCGCAATTTCCTCTGGCTTGATATTATACATATCTGCCAGCTTCAATACCGCATTAGCTTTAGACACTCCAGGAGCCATTATTTCCACATGACTAGGATCAGAATTCTGACACTGTAGGCTATCCCCAAAACGCTGATGGAATTTATCCATAATTTCCTGCACATGCTGCAGAGATAAATCCATAATCAAAATCTTGGCAATTTCCTGATTATGCTCCCGCAAATTCTCGCCAACCTCTACCCCCTTCATATTTACCGCATCCTCATACCACTCAGATTCCTTGGTAGGATGACGATAGCAAAAATCATGCTCCGTATAAAGATGTACATAAAATCCCAGCTCATCTGCAAAATCCACTACCTTGGCAACCAGCTCTGGCTCAATATAATTAATAGCCAGCCTCTTGCCGCTAACAGTCTTGATAACAGCACCATTATGAGTAATCAATGGCACATCTATCCCCAGCTGCTGAGCATAAGGCAAGGCCGCCCGATACATTCTGCCAGTAGCCACAGTAAAAATCAAGCCATCCCTCACAGCCTGTTTGATTTTTTCTGCATTGACAATGCTAATCTGCCTCTTGCTATCCAGCAAGGTACCATCCATATCTGATACAAACATTTTTATTGCCATAAAAATACCCCTTTTCTCTAGCAATTGTGTAATCCCTGCATGAAACACACGCAGAGATTACCTACACTAGATTCCCAATATATCCTTCACCTGGGCTATATTCAGTATCTCATATTCTGTTTTTATAGGGAAATTTTTAGCCATGCCGCGATGGTTGAACCAGCAAGTATGAATCCCTGCATCCCGGCCGCCCCGCATATCACTGGTGAGAGAATCTCCTACAATCAGAATCTCCTCTGGCTTATAGTCACCTATCCGGTCAAATACCTTTTGGAAGAATTTTTTAGATGGCTTTTCAAAGCCCACATCCTCAGAAATAAAGATATAATCCAGTATTTTGTCCAATCCACTTTTGGACAGCTTCCGCACCTGAGCCACCTTGGTACCATTGGTTACAGCACACTGTAACAGACCTGCTGCTTTGCAAGCCTTTACAGTCTCCAATGCATCAGCAAAAAAATACACTCCATCCCCTAATCGCACCTGATACATGGCATTAACCTTTTCTGCCAAAGAAGTATCTATTCCCTGATTGGCAAAAAACTCTCGAAACCTGCCTACCAATACTTCATCCTTGGTAATACGTCCCTGTTCCATGGCCAACCAATACTTCTTGTTGATATTACTATATTCCTGCACCATAGCATCAGTACATCTAGGCAGGTCAAAGGCTTCAAAACAGGCCTTAATGGCATAGCGCTCTGCTGGATGAAAATCCAAAAGCGTGCCATCAATATCCCAAAGAACCACCTTTATTTTGCTCATATTACACCTTATGCTTCCTTCATGCTCATAACAGCATTCTGCAAATCCTTTAAAAGCTTTGGATTTGGAGTATTCAAGATTTTCTGCATATCCAGACAAATCTCAACCTTGCAATCCTTCAAAGCATTTTCCACCTGGCCAATGCTCTGACCACCCCAGCCATAGGAGCCAAAGGCAAAGCCCTTCAACCCCTTTGGCGCCAAGCCCTTCATGTAGCAAAGGAAACCTGCAATGCTAGGCATCATATTGTTATTCAGGGTTGGAGAGCCTACAGCAATATATTTAGCATCCAAAAGCTCTGTCATAACATCAGAGATATGGTCGCAACGTAAATCAAAGAGTACAGGCTTAATACCTATATGATAGAAAGCATCCGCTACATTTTTGGCCATAATCTCAGTAGTATGCCACATGGTATCAAATACTACCACAGCCTTATCGGTTTTCTGGAAGCTGCTCCAATCCTGATAAGCCTTGATAATATCCTCAATATTAGTGCGCCAGGACACACCATGACCAGTAGCAATCATGCTAATTTTCAGGCCTGCCAAAGCACTGATGGCTTTCTGAGCCTGCATACCATATGGCATCAGAATATTGGCATAATATTTCTTGGCCTGATGCATAACCTCATCCAAATTACGCTCATCAGCAAAACGCTCTGTAGTAGCCAGATGCTGACCAAAGCCATCATTGGAGAACAAAATCTCCTCCTCTGGACAGTAAGTTACCATGCTATCTGGCCAATGCAGCATAGGAGTAGGTACAAACTGCAAGGTACGCTTGCCCAGGGACAAAGTATCCCCTGCCTTAACAGTAATATAATCCTTTTCTCCATAACGGCCAGTCAATCCCTTTAGACCGTTAGGATCACTGGTAATAATTTTAGCATTTGGACACTGCTGAGACATAAAAGGAATACCGCCAGAATGGTCTGGCTCTACATGATTGGAAACAATATAATCAATCTTGGCAGGGTCCACAATATTGCGAATACGACCTAGCATTTCAAGACAAAAAGGTGCCTTCACCGTATCAATCAGAGTAATCTTTTCGTCCATAATTAGATACGCATTATAGGTTGAACCTTTTTCTGTGCTATAGCCGTGAAAACTGCGCATGGAATAATCCATAGAGCCCACCCAATAAATATCCTTTTTAATCTCCACAGGTAACATAAAATAACCACCTTTCCGCAAAAAAGCCTTTAAGGATTTGCCCTTTTATCAGGCAATATCCACCCAAAATTTGTTGTACAATATCTAATTCATTTATATAGAAAAATACCCTGAATGTCAAGATAATTAATTCTTTACCCAACCATATTTATAAAGCAAAGGTATATATTGCAGCCGCTCCAAAAAATCCTTGTTAGTTTCGCTGGTATGGAATACAGGCACTCGCTCCAGGGCATAAACATTGCTATCCCGACTGACATTATCATATTTAATGGTAAAAGCTCCCTTATAGCCTGCTTCCTTTACCAGCTCCGCAATGTGCAGATTATAAGTACCAGTAGGATAGGCCATAAAATCAGAATCTATGCCCAGCTTTTCCTTAATTGTCTGCTTGGATTTAGCCAGCTCCTTGCTAATATCCTCATCACTGGCCTCCGTCATGGATTTGTGGCTATAGGTATGAGATTCTATATTAAAGCCTGCATCCAAAAGTTCCTTGGCCTGGTCCCAGGTAAGATAATTGTCATATACCCCCAAAAAACCTGTAACCACGAAAATAGTACCTTTCATACCATATTTCTTCATAATAGGAAAGGCATTGGTATAATTGTCCTTGTAGCCATCATCAAAGGTAATCAGCACCGGCTTCTCCGGCAGCTCCGCCCCATTGGTCACAAAATCGTATAGCTGACCAGGAGTAATACAGGTATAACCATATTCTTGCAGCCACTTCATATGCTGTTCAAAATCATCCAAGGTAACGGATAGGGATTTGTGTTCATTAGCAATTTTGTGATAATTCAGTACCATAACAGTCCGATTATCCTCTGCCACTGTAACTGCGGAAACAGGCAAAGCCTCCTCCGTATTTTTTTCCTGCCAAAGCTGACCACCAGCCACCAACATCAGGCCAATAATCACTACACCCATAAAAATCAAAAATTCCTTGCTGGACAGCCTGGCCAGCTTTTCCTTTAACATCCCCATGACATTCTCCTAAACTATTTTCACTAACGCTAATCATATCACTTTATTTACCCCACGCTAGCGGGTGCTAAAGCTCACACTGAATAAGTCTTATTTTACAAGACACATATATTATTATACATTTTTTGCCCAAAAACTCAATCTATGATATAATAATTCAGTTATCAAGAGACTCTCAAAGGAGGAATTTATATGATGATTACTAAGGATATGTCCATTATGGAAGTTGTTACTAACTATCCTGATACTGTACCTGTATTCATGCAGTCTGGCATGGGCTGCATCGGCTGTGCCGCTGCTCATTTCGAAAATATTGAGCAGGGTGCTATGGCCCACGGTATTGATGTTGATGAGCTGATTGCTGCTCTCAACGATGTAGTACCTCAGCAGTAAAACAAAAAATGACAGTCAGCTCTTCCGAGTTGACTGTCATTTTTTGTGTTTCAAATTTTACTACAGCTTGATTTCAGCTGCCTTTTTCAAGGTCTCCCTTGCCTCGGCTACCAGATTTTCCATAATCACAGCCATAGGCTCAATCTTTTTCAATGGAGTCAAGCTCTGACCGGCCTGCATCATGCCGTTTTCCACATCCCCATCAACAGCTGCCAACTTGTTGGTGCCGGTAGCCTTTTCCAGCAAGGTAGCCTTATCAGCCTTGCCAGAGAACTCCAAAGCCTGATATTCCTCAGCAAATTTGTTTTTGATACCTCTTACTGCACTCTTGATAGTCTGACCCGTAACAATGGTATCTGTGTCCACAGCCTCAATCAGCTTCTGCTTCATATTATTGTGAACTGGACATTCCTCAGCTATCAGAAAGCGGGTGCCAATCTGCACACCAGCAGCACCCATCAGCAATGCGGCTGCAATACCCCGGCCATCGGCAAAGCCACCAGCCATAACCACTGGAATACCAACCTCTGGAATAACCTGAGTCATGAGAGCCATAGTAGTCAATACGCCAATATGACCGCCGGCCTCCATGCCCTCTACCACAATAGCATCTGCCTTATTATCCTGCAAACGTTTGGCCAGTTTAACATTAGGTACTACAGGAATCACCTTGATACCTGCCTGATGGAGAGGCTCCACATATGGTACAGGATTGCCTGCTCCCAAGGTAACAAAGGCTGGCTTTTCCTCTATAATAACCTTGACAATATCCTCCTTGTTAGGAGCCATCAACATAACATTAACACCAAAAGGCTTGTCTGTCAGCTGACGACATTTGCGGATTTCCTCTCGTACATAATCAGTGGTGCGACCGCCGCAAGAAATAATACCTGCACCGCCAGCATTGGATACAGCAGCTGCCATAACCGCATCAGATATCCAAGCCATGCCCCCCTGAATAATTGGATATTTGATTCCCAGCACATCACAAATACTTTTTGCCATAATAGATCCCTCACTTTTACTTTATTTTATACTAATTCAGCAATCTCATAAAGCAGCTTCTCAGAATCAGCCCAGCTAAGGCATGGATCCGTAATAGATTTGCCGTAGCAGTGCTCACCAATCTTCTGATTGCCTGGCTCAATATAGCTTTCAATCATCAGTCCCTTTACCAGCTTCTTAATGTCATCAGCATGGTTGCGGCTATGAATAATCTCCTTGGCAATGCGAATCTGCTCCTGATATTTCTTGCCGGAATTGCTGTGATTGGTATCTACAATACAAGCTGGATTCTGCAAATCACGCTGAGCGTAGAGGTCGCTTAATAAACGAAGATCCTCATAATGATAGTTTGGCAGATTCTGACCATGCTTGTTCACGGAACCACGAAGAATAGTATGAGCCAATGAATTGCCTGGGGTATGGGCTGCATAGTTGCGGAAAATGAAATCATGAGGCACCTGAGCAGCCACTACGGAATTTAACATAACGCTTAAATCGCCGCCAGTTGGATTCTTCATGCCTACAGGTACATCACAGCCACTGGCTACCAGACGATGATACTGATTTTCAGAGGAACGGGCACCTACAGCAATATAGGACATAATGTCAGACAGATATGGCAGATTATCTGGATACAGCATTTCGTCTGCTGTAGAGAAGCCTGTTTCCTGCAGCACCTTCATATGAAGATGACGAATAGCAATAATGCCCTCCAGCAAATCTGGCTTTTTCTCTGGATCTGGCTGATGCATCATACCCATATAGCCCTCGCCAGTTGTCCTAGGCTTGTTAGTGTAGATACGCGGAATGATAATCAGCTTGTCCTTGGTTTTTTCCTGTACATCTACCAAGCGGGAAACATAGTCCAGAACAGCTTCCTCATTGTCGGCTGAGCATGGGCCAATAATAGCTATAAATTTATCACTTTCACCCGTAAAGACCTTGCGAATCTCTTCATCCCTCTGCTGCTTTTTGGCAGCCAGCTCTGGTGCCAGCGGTAATTGCTGACGAATTTCTTCCGGTGTTGGTAATTTGGTTACAAAGGTAAATCCCATATATATTGCTCCTTCCAATTCAAGGGCAGGCTAAGCTAAAAGTCCCCCGCTGAAAATTGTTTTTCTTCATTATAACACGACTACTATAATAAAATAAAGTCTATTAATTTGATTTATAACCCCTAGCACGTCCTATCATCAGTATAGCCATACATTAGAAAAAAAGTGCCGTACCAGCACAAGGCCAATACGACACCCAAAAATTATTATTTTATTGATTAGCCAATAACAGCCAGAACATCACCGGACTGAACAGCCTGGCCAGCTGCTACGTTGATAGCCTTTACAGTGCCGTCAACAGGAGCAACGATCTCGTTCTGCATCTTCATAGCCTCGAGAATGAGAACTACTTCACCAGCCTTTACAGCCTGGCCAACAGACGCTACCAGCTTAATAACCTTGCCTGGCATTGGTGCATTAACAGCGGACTCACCAGCTGCAGGTGCTGCTGCTGGAGCTGCTGGTGCTGCAGGTGCAGGAGCTACTGGAGCTGGAGCAGGTGCTGCTGGAGCCTTAGGAGCCTTAGGAGCTGCTGCCTTTACTTCCTCAACCTCAACCTCATAGGCAGTGCCATTTACAGTAATGTTGAACTTTTTCATCTAATGTACCTCCAAATTTTAATGATACTAGCTATCTCTTACAATGGAATATTACCATGCTTCTTAGCAGGCATGGACTCACGCTTGCTTGCACAAGCATTCAAAGCAGTAATAATCAATGGACGAGTCTCACATGGCTCAATTACCATATCAGCGTAGCCACGCTCAGCAGCCTTGTATGGTGTAGCAAACTCATCTACATAATCCTGAGTATTCTTAGCCTTCTGCTCTGGCTCATCACGCTTGAAGATAATATTAGCTGCACCAGCAGGGCCCATAACTGCAATCTCAGAAGTAGGCCATGCCATAACCTGATCAGCCCCCAGCTCACGGCAGCACATAGCAATGTAGGAACCACCATAGGCCTTACGAGTGATAACAGTAATCTTTGGCACAGTAGCCTCAGAGTATGCATACAGCATCTTGGCACCATGACGAATAATACCGCCATGCTCCTGACCAACACCTGGCAGGAAGCCTGGTACATCTACCAGATTTACCAGAGGAATGTTGTAGGCATCGCAGAAACGGATAAAGCGTGCAGACTTATCAGATGCATCAATATCCAGGCAGCCACCCATAACCTTTGGCTGGTTGGCAATAATACCAACAGTACGGCCATCAAAGCGGGCAAAGCAGCAAATGATATTGGTAGCAAAATGCTGATGAACCTCATAGAACTGGCCATCATCAACCAACATCCTGATAACATCCTTCATGTCATAAGGAGCATTTGGATTGTCAGGAATAACAGTGTTTAGCTCTGGATCCATACGGTTTGGATCATCATTGGTAGCAACGATAGGAGTCTCCTCCATGTTGTTGCTTGGCAGGAAGCTCAGCAGATAACGAATCTGCTGGATGCAGTCATCCTCATTAGCTGCTACAAAGTGAGCAACACCGGACTTGGAGTTGTGAGTTACTGCACCACCCAGAGCCTCAGCAGTTACTTCCTCATAGGTTACGGACTTAATAACTGCAGGACCAGTAATGAACATCTGGGAAGTCTTATCTACCATGTAGATAAAGTCAGTAATAGCTGGAGAATATACAGCACCGCCGGCACATGGTCCCATGATTACGGAAATCTGAGGAATTACGCCAGATGCAGCAGTGTTACGATAGAAGATACCTGCATAACCAGACAGAGCATCTACAGCCTCCTGAATACGAGCACCACCGGAATCGTTAATGCCGATAATAGGTGCGCCCATCTTCATAGCCAGATCCTGAACCTTCCAGATCTTCTTGGCATGCATCTCACCCAGGGAACCGCCCTCAACGGTGAAGTCCTGTGCAAATGCATATACCAGGCGGCCGTCAACAGTACCATAACCAGTAACAACGCCCTCAGCTGGCAGATCCTTCTTCTCCTGACCAAAGTTGGTGCAACGATGCTTTACGAACTGATCCAGCTCAATAAAGGAGCCTTCATCAAAAAGCTTTTCCAGACGCTCACGAGCAGTCATCTTGCCTTTTGCATGCTGCTTCTCAACGCGCTTCTCACCACCGCCCTGAAGGATATGTGCCTTCTTGGCGTTCATAAGTTCAATTTTTTCCTGAACTGTAGCCATTTTTTACCTCCTCAACAGCCCTATAATTGGCTGAGTTATTTATCTGTCCTCGTGCTGGCAGAGCTCCAGAAGCACGCCAAAGGTGGATTTTGGATGTACAAATGCAATATCTGCACCGCCTGCACCCTTACGAGGCTTGGTATCAATCATTCTGATGCCCTTTTCCTGCAATTCTGCAATAGCAGCAGGGAGATCATCTACACGGAGAGCAATGTGCTGAATACCACCACGGCCGCCGTTCTTTTCAATAAACTTAGCAATTGGGCTATCTGGCTCAGTTGCTGCCAAAAGCTCAATCTCGGAGCCATTTGGAGTTGGATTGAAAGTAGTAGTAACCTTCTGCTCAGCTACGGTTTCCTGACCAGTACAAGGAAGTCCGATTGCAGTCCAGAAGTTCTGAGTCTCATCCAAATCATTTACAGCAATACCAATGTGATCTACACCTAAAATCTTGAATGCCATTTAGCATACCCCCTAAAATACAATTACTCTTTTAGCATATCATGCATAACATTAGCTACTACAGTATAAGGATCAGTTTCCCGACGCTTAATCTGCTCTACATATTCATCCAGCTTGCCGGTTTCCTCCAGCTTGCCAGTAATATACTTGCCAATGTTGCTATGTAGAACATCCAGCATTTCATTCTTGGAACGCTCAGTGCGACGCTTTTGGAGAATTCCTGTCTCACTGATGTACTTGAAATGCTTTTCGATATTCTCAACAGTCTCAGTGATGCCTTCATTCTGACTGGCTATAACCTTTTGGATAGGCGGCCGCCATGCGGTTCCTACAGCATGCTTGGCTACATTGAGATGGTGGAACTGATCAGCCAGGGCCTTCTCAGTATCGGTCTGTTCCATCTGCATGCCATGAGCATCCAAATCCAGCATCATATTCAGTTCGCGAACCAGCTTGTCAGCGCCATCATGGTCTGCCTTGTTGATAGTGAATACATCGCCAATCTCCAAGATACCTGCCTTGATAGCCTGAATATCATCACCCATGCCAGGGATTAACACAACCATGGTTGTATCCGCAGCCTTCACGATGTCAACCTCAGACTGTCCTACACCTACGGTTTCAACAAAAATAATGTCCTTACCGAAGGCATCCATTGCCTTGATGGCATCCGCAGTCTTATGTGACAATCCACCCAGGCTGCCGCGGGTTCCCATACTACGAATGAAAACACCCTCGTCCATAGTTAGGCTGTTCATACGAATACGATCACCTAGGATAGCACCACCAGTAAATGGGCTCGTAGGATCTATGGCAATAATACCAACAGTCTTTCCCTGAGCACGATAAGCCTTAGCCAGCTTATCAGTCAAGGTGCTTTTGCCTGCTCCCGGAGGTCCGGTAATTCCCAGAACAAAAGCGTGACCAGTGTGAGTATAAAGCCGCTTCATTATGTCCACAGCTTCATCATACTCATTTTCAATAGCAGTGATAGCACGGGATAAAGCTAGCCGGTTGCCCTTTAACAATTCTTCTACAATGTCCATTCTGCACCACCAATAAGTACAATGACACAGGGGCCAGATATCCGGAGCAGCCCCTAAAGACTCCTCCGGATAATGACCGCCTCTGTCAAAATTATTTACTAAAGCTTATTTTACGTTAGCCTTGATAAAATCTACAATAGCGCTGGTAGGAGTACCAGGAGTAAATACCTCTGCTACGCCTGCTTCCTTCAGAGCTGGAATATCAGTCTCAGGAATAACACCGCCGCCGATAATCAGAACATCATCCATGCCCTTCTCGCGAACCAGATTTACAACCTTAGGGAACAGATGTGGATGAGCACCGGAAAGAATAGACATTGCTACAACATTTACGTCCTCCTGCAGAGCTGCCTCAGCAATCTGCTCAGGAGTCTGACGAAGACCAGTATAAATAACCTCAAAACCTGCATCACGGAGTGCACGGGCAACAACCTTAGCACCACGATCATGGCCATCCAGGCCTGGCTTTGCAACTAAAACTCTAATACGCTTTTCCATTTCTATGTACCTCCAACTACTAATTACAGATTTACATGAGCCTCATACTCACCAAATACTTCACGCATTACACCGCAAATCTCACCGAGAGTTGCATAGGTGTGTACAGCCTTCAGAATGTGTGGCATAAGGTTCTCATTCTCATCCTGGCAAGCAGCTTTCAGGTCAGCCAAAGCAGCCTTTACAGCATCATTGTCACGCTTAGCCTTCATGGCATGGAGACGCTCACACTGAGCAACACCAACAGAAGCATCTACCTTCAGCAGGCCCTTTGGAGGTTCTTCCTCAACCTGGAACTTGTTAACACCAACGATGGTCTTTGCACCAGACTCAACATCCATCTGCCACTTGTAAGCAGAATCCTGAATTTCCTTCTGGATGTAGCCCTTCTCAATAGCAGCAACAGCACCGCCGATTTCATCAATCTTGTTAATGTATTCCCATGCTTCCTTCTCAATCTTGTTGGTGAGAGCCTCTACATAGTAGGAACCAGCCAATGGATCAATTACATCAGCCAGACCAGACTCATAGGCAACAATCTGCTGGGTACGGAGAGCGATCATTACGGATTCCTCAGTTGGCAGAGCCAAAGCCTCATCACGGGAGTTAGTGTGAAGGGACTGAGTACCACCCATAACAGCAGCTGCAGTCTGCAGAGCAACACGAACGATGTTGTTGTTAGGCTGCTGTGCAGTCAGCATGGAGCCTGCAGTCTGGGTATGAACACGCAGCATCATGGACTTTGGTTTCTCAGCGTGGAAACGCTCCTTCATAACCTTAGCCCATACGCGGCGGGAAGCACGGAACTTAGCAACCTCTTCCAGAACGTTGTTATGTGCATTCCAGAAGAAGGAGAGACGGCCTGCGAAATCATCAATGTGCAGACCAGCCTTAATAGCAGCCTCGCAATATGCAATACCATCAGCAATGGTAAATGCAATTTCCTGAGAAGCAGTAGAGCCTGCCTCACGGATATGATAACCGGAAATAGAAATGGTATTCCACTTTGGAACATTCTTGGAGCAATACTCAAAGATATTGGTAATCAGACGCATGGATGGACGTGGAGGGAAGATATAAGTACCACGAGCAGCATACTCCTTCAAAATATCGTTCTGAATAGTACCCTTCAGCTGGTCAGCTGGTACACCCTGCTTCTCTGCAACTGCGATGTACATAGCCAGCAGAACGGATGCAGGTGCGTTGATAGTCATGGAAGTGGAAACCTTGCCCAGGTCAATCTTGTCGAAGAGAACTTCCATATCAGCAAGGGAGTCGATAGCAACACCAACCTTGCCTACCTCGCCCTCAGAAATAGCATCATCGGAATCATAACCAATCTGAGTAGGCAGGTCGAAAGCACAAGACAAACCAGTAGCACCGGACTCAATCAAATAGCGATAACGCTTGTTGGACTCTGCAGCAGTGGAGAAACCTGCATACATACGCATGGTCCAGAAACGACCGCGATACATGGTAGGCTGTACACCACGAGTATATGGGTACATACCAGGGAAGCCAATTTCATCGGCATAATCAGTATCCTTAATATCCAATGGAGTGTACAAACGCTGCTCTGGCAGGTGTGGACGCTCTGGGAAGCGGGAAATTGCCTTCTCTACGCTGGCATTATATTTCTCTAAACCAGCCTGAATTTTTTCATTGCTCATAATTTTAAAAACCCCCTATTATTTTTTCATGGTACCGGTTTCCTGGAATCTTTCATGCCAGGAAAGTGCTTCTGTGAGAATATGAGGAGTGTGAGCCTGTTTGGTCTCTTTCAAAGCTCTCTCATAATAATCCATCAGCATTGGCTTGTAGTCAGGATGTGCACAGTTCTCAATGATAACCTTTGCTCTCTGACGTGGAGACAAGCCACGCAGATCTGCCAAACCCTGCTCAGTAACAATAATATCAACATCATGCTCAGTGTGGTCAATATGAGAGCACATAGGCACGATAGAAGAAATTGCACCACCCTTGGCAGTTGAAACTGTGAAGAATACAGTCAGATAAGCATTACGGGCGAAGTCGCCGGAGCCGCCAATACCATTCATCATCTTGGTGCCCATGATGTGAGTTGAATTAACATTGCCGTAGATATCACACTCAATAGCAGTATTCATAGCGATAATACCAATACGACGTGCAATCTCAGGGCTGTTAGCAACCTCCTGCGGACGCAGTACGATATGCTTTCTGTATTCCTTGATATTCTTGTAGAAACGCTCCAATCCCTCTGGAGATGGGCTTAACGCAGTACCAGAAGCAAAGGACAGCTTGCCTGCATCAATCAGGTCAAACATACCATCCTGAATAACCTCGG
This sequence comes from Anaerovibrio sp., assembly GCA_052272885.1. Taxonomy (GTDB): domain Bacteria; phylum Bacillota; class Negativicutes; order Selenomonadales; family Selenomonadaceae; genus Anaerovibrio. Next base: position 12,752 of record DAVZJH010000048.1, read on the forward strand.
TAAATACTGTCAAATCCTTCAAATCAGAATCAACAAAACCGCTGATAACTGCATTGGCTACTGCACCTACACCAGACTGCAATGGCAGCAGATTCTTTGGCATACGGCCTGCAGCAACTTCCTTGTTCAGCAGCTCAATGAAATTGTGAGACATCTTGCGGGAATTCTCATCAATCTCACCCAATGCACGGGTATGATCTGGAATATCGCAAGGTACGATAAACTTAATCTTATCAGGTGTGCATGGGATATAAGGTGTACCGATTCTGTCATTTGGCTTTACGATTGGAATTGGCAGACGATTTGGAGGATCAAGAGGTACATAAACATCATGCATGCCCTCCAGCTCCATAGGCTGAGTGGTGTTAACCTCTACAATAACTACATCTGCAGTCTCCACATAGGATGCACTATTACCCATAGAGGTGGTAGGAATAATATTACCCTCTTCAGTAATAGCACAAGCCTCTACAATGGCTACATCAATTTTGCCACCAAGGAAGCCGTAACGAGCCAACTGAGCAGACTCGGACAGATGCAGATCGCAATATTCAATCTTGCCGCTGTTAATGGCGTTTCTCATATCCTTGTTGGTCTGGTATGGCATACGGAACTTAATACCATTGGCTCTTGCCAGTGCACCATCCTCCTCGTCGCCGGTGGATGCACCTGTCCAGAGATTAATCTGGAAATGTTCCTTCTCCATACGGGCTGCCAAGGCCATTGGAACTGCCTTTGGATAGCCGGATGGGGTGAAGCCGCTGGTACCAACATTCATGCCTGGCTTAATGAACGCAGCTGCCTCTTCTGCAGTTACGATCTTTGCCTGTAATTCTTTGTTGCGTACACGATTGAGAATATCAATCATCAAAAATCTCCCCCTGTATATACCTAAAATCTGCTATGAATTTTACGCCGATGACTAAGGTTGCTCAGTTTATAACTAAAAGTTATCGTCTTATCAAAGACAAGTTATCATAAAATTCATAGTACATATTAACCTTATTTAAAAGGATACCACTATACACAAATTCAGTCAAGTAGTGGTTTTGCTGATAGTTTTACGGTTTTTGAACATTTGTAAAAATGTATTTACCCACTGAAACAATGTATTGTACCGATGTACTTTATCTTATTTTATATTGCAAATTTATGTAGCCCAAAGCCTACTATAACTCACAGTAATTGATTGAACCAATTTACACAAATATTATACCACAAATTCAAAATTTGTACTAATCTGTAGAGAAAAATTCTTATTCTTTCTCATTATATGTATAACAAATTTATTTCCCTTGAAATTTTGGCAATAAAAAAAACTTCTCATTTCTGAGAAGTTATGATTGCAAATGGTCGGAGCGACAGGATTCGAACCTACGACCCCCTGGTCCCAAGCCAGGTGCTCTACCAAACTGAGCTACGCCCCGATTCTAACTTCGTCTCACACTAACGCGAAACACAAGCAAGCTATATATGAAATTGTTGCTGTCAAAAAAATGGTGCGACTGGAGGGATTCGAACCCCCGACCCACGGCTTAGAAGGCCGTTGCTCTATCCAACTGAG
>DAVZJH010000049.1:0-14292 GCA_052272885.1 Anaerovibrio sp.
AGTAATGTTTTTGAAGGCTGATCATAGAATATTGCTACTGTGGCTAGAAAAAGTTTGACAATTTGATTTTATAGTGCTATCATAGCATTACAAAATATTTATACTCTGAAATCCTGCCTTTGTGGTAGTCGATTTCCCTTTACAGGGGGATGTAAAGGTTTCGACGGGGGTGGCTGGAGTATGGATAGCGAGCCGGGGGGTCACCTAGCCCCGTTAGTAAGGTGAAAACGCTTTAAATATAAAAGCAAACGAAAATTACGCTTTAGCAGCTTGATGCTAACCCCTGTATTCTTAGTTCCCGCCTGAGAGTATAAGGGGCCAATTGCGGGATACCTGATGTCTGACTCCTGGAGGACTGAAGGGGAAATTTTTCCAGGATGGAATGGACGGCGGTTGTCTGTGTCTGCCTAGATTCGAGATTTAAACATTGACTGCGCTCGGAGAAGTCTATATGACAACGCTTTCGGACAGGAGTTCGATTCTCCTCATCTCCACCAGTAATCATGTCGGTTTTGCAATTTAGCCGACTACATATATGTGCCAGCGATGGCACACAAAACCAGTTGGTATAGTGCCAACTGGTTTTTCTTTTAAGCGAGATGTATATAGATAGCCTGATTGTTTTTTTACCGCTCAGGCTATTTTCGTGCTAATAGAGGCGACAGTTTTTTTGTTAGGAAGATTTTTGTCAATAAGTGGTTTTTCTGATATAATACAGAATGGATGTTTAAAACGAAAAAGATGTGGGTGAGAGAATTGCAAAAAAAACGAACTGTGAGCTCCAAGGGCCGTAGTACAAATAATAAAAGAAAAACTGCTGTTAAAGGAACAGGGACAGCTGCTCCAGAGGTGAAGAAGGATCATTCCCTGCGAAATTATGAGCTAATGGGCATAGTGCTGGCAGCTGTGGGGGTTATCTGCCTTTGTGGTATTGTAGGCTTGAATGTAGGCTTCATAGGTCTGAAGGCGGCCAAGTTCCTGCAGTATTTCTTTGGTATAGGAGCCATGCCGGCTGCTGCAGTATTTGTAGGGCTGGGCGGTTATTATATTATGAAGCATACCAAGCTCCATTGGAATACCCGTATGGTAGGAGGAATTTTATTTTACGCCTGTGGCTTGGGAATGTATCATCATTGGGTGGTTAAGGAAGGCGCTGAGATTCTGCCAGAAAGTCTGGTGGATGGAGGCGGATTGCTGGGAGGCATCCTTACACTGATTCTTCATAAGGTAGTAGGTACAGATGGCACACCGGTGTTGTTGGGAGCAGGACTTCTTGGCAGTGCGCTGGTGGCAACCACCTGGTCCTTAGCTAAGGGAATCCTTACCACCAAGGAAAAGGCAGAGCAGGGAGCAATGGTGGCCAAAAAAGCCACGGTTGTGGCTTACGATAAAACCCTTGAGGTGGGAACTAAGGCCAAGGAACAGGTACAGGAATATGTGCAGGAGCATGTTCAGGAATATGTCCAAGAGCAGGTACAGAGTGTAGGTGAAAAGCTGCAGAAGATAAAAGGAAGGGAGTTCCTTAGTCGTTATGAGGAGGAATCTGCCTTTTTGAATTGTGAAGCATCAGAGAAGCAGAATAATAATTTTCAGTCTAATCTGGTGGATGCCAACCCAGTGGCTGCCAATTTCTTTGGGGCAGAATTTACCAGTGATGTGGAGCCGGAGGCTCAAGTGCCAAGCCTGGCTAGCCAGCTAGGTATTTCAGAGGCGGAGCTGCATCCAGAGATAGAAGCGGCTTCTAGTCTAGAGGAGGACTCTGCTGTAGACAATGCTCCTACTGACAATTCACGCCATGATACAATTAGTTTTTTTGATGATATTGTTGAATTGGATTTGTCAGCTCCTGTTGGTCAAGAGAAAACAGAGGGATTTCTATCTGATATGGTAGATTTGGAAACAGGAGAGGTGCTAGAGTCAACGGCTGAGGTCGAGGATTCCTTGACCGAGGAAGCTATAGAGGTAGAGCCAGAGCTTGATACTACAGTAGAGGATACTACAGATGATGATTTGGATTGGGACAGTCTCCAACTGGAGCAGCCAGGAGATGATGTTGAAGCTGTGGCATACGACAATGGCATAGATGATATGGATATTAACTATAGTCAAGATAGTGTAGATATAACAGAGGAGGTTCAGCCTCCACCGTATATTTTGCCATCCCTTCATCTTTTGTCCAAAAAAGTGAAGGTAATGAGTGAAACTCTGAATCAGGAAATTGCAACCAATGCCCGTATTCTGGGTGAAACCTTGGCCAATTTCAAGGTGAAGGCTTCTATTCTCAATGCCTGTCACGGCCCTGCTGTTACTCGTTATGAGGTAAAGCCTGCCCCTGGTGTCAAGGTAAGCAAGATTACAGGATTGGCTGATGATATTGCTTTGAATATGGCGGCCTCGGCAGTGCGTATTGAGCAGATTCCAGGCAAGGCGGCTATTGGTATTGAGGTTCCAAATCAGGAGCTGGAAAGCGTTCAACTGCGGGAGGTGCTGGAAAATCCAGCTTTTGCTGCGGCCAAATCTCGCTTGACAGTAGGTTTGGGCAAGGATATTAGCGGTCAGGCTATTTTTGCAGATTTGGCCAAAATGCCTCATCTATTGGTAGCTGGTGCTACTGGCTCTGGCAAATCTGTATGTATTAATACCCTTATTACCAGTATCCTGTTCAAGGCCAAGCCTACAGAAGTCAAATTCATTCTGATAGATCCTAAGATGGTAGAGCTGTCTGTGTATAATGATATTCCTCATTTGATGGTTCCCGTGGTAACAGATGCCAAAAAGGCCGCCTCAGTATTAAACTGGGCCGTACAGGAAATGGAAAAGCGTTATGGACTGATTGCTCAGGCCGGAGTGCGCAACATGGATGGCTACAATAAGCAGTTTGGGGAGGAACCTGAGAAGAAACTTCCTTCTATCGTGATTATTATTGACGAGCTGGCAGATTTGATGATGGTGGCTCCCCATGATGTGGAGGATGCTATCTGCCGTATTGCCCAAAAGGCTAGAGCTGCCGGTATTTATTTGGTGCTGGCTACTCAGCGGCCATCTGTTAATGTTATTACAGGTGTTATCAAGGCCAATATTCCTTCTCGTATTTCCTTTGCTGTTACCTCTCAGATTGATTCCCGTACTATATTGGATGCATCTGGTGCAGAAAAGCTGTTGGGCAAGGGTGATATGCTGTTCAAGCCGCAGGAAGCCAATAAGGCTACCCGTATTCAAGGAGCCTTTGTTAGTGATAAAGAGGTGGAGTTGTTGGTAGAATATATTAAGAGTCAAGGACACAAGGCTGAGGCCAATCAGGAGATTATTGATTTTACCAACAAGGCTGCTGAGACAGAGGACGAGTCAGAGGAAGATAAGCCAACCAAGACTAAGATGGATAGTCTTTTACGGGAGGCTGTGGAGCTGGTTATGTCCAGTAACAACGCCTCTGCTTCTAGCTTCCAGCGTCGTTATCATATCGGTTATAGCCGCGCTGGCAGATTGTTGGATACGATGGAACAGCTAGGAATTGTTGGTCCGCCTCAGGGCAGTAAACCAAGGGATATATTGGTAACAGAGGCACAGGCCTTTGAGATTATGGATAATTACGAAAGCCAATAAAATTTGGCCATGTTTGGAAATGGTATGAGCGTGAAGAATTGTAGAATTGCAGGAGGTAGTAAGGCAATGGAAACAAAAGGTTTGATTATGGTTCATACCGGTGATGGCAAGGGAAAAACTACGGCGGCTCTTGGCTTGGCTCTAAGAGCCTGGGGTAGTGGCCTGCGGGTTATGATTTTGCAATTTATCAAGGGCGGCTGGAAATATGGAGAGCTGGAGGCCATGGCCAAGCTGGGAGAAATCAATGGCAGAATTGAAATTCGCCCTATGGGTTTGGGGCTTATGTCTAAAAGCGAGGCAGAGAAACAACAGCATATCGAGGCTGCCCACAAGGCCATGCTGGAGGCAGAGAAGATTATCACATCTAGTGAATATGATTTGGTGATTCTGGATGAAATAAATTATGCTGTCAAATTTGGTTTAATTGAAATTGATGATGTATTGGACTTGTTGGATAAGAAGCCGGCTCAGGAGCATATATTGCTAACAGGCCGGGCTGCTCACCCCAAGTTGATAGACAGAGCGGATTTGGTAACAGAAATGAAGCTGATTAAGCATCCCTTCCAGCAGGGAATCAAGGCTCAGCGGGGCATAGAGTTCTAAGGCAATGGAATAATAACTTCTTGTCACAACTATTATATATGTGATAGAATAACAAAAAAACACGCTGTTGATTTTGGAAGTAAAAATCAGTAGCGTGTTTTTGTTGCACTGTGTAGTTAAAGCACTACTATTTATTCATAATGGCATCAATGGATTTGATGCAGGCATTGCGGAAGCCCTGTTCTTCCAGAGCGGTGACACCTCGAATAGTAGTACCAGCAGGGGAGCAGACATTGTCCTTTAGCTGGCCAGGATGCTGGCCGGAAACCAACTGCAACTTGGCAGAACCAAGGATCATCTGAGAAATAAGACCGTAGGCATCCTGGCGCTGGAGGCCGTATTTCACAGCAGCATCTCCATAAGCTTCAATCATGAGATCTACAAAGGCAGGACCGCAACCGGTTACAGTGCCACCGATTCCCATTAATCTGGAAGGCAGCTCCTTTACTAGACCAACAGAGCGGAATAACTCCACAATCTGCTGATGCTCCTCTGAAGTAAGGGTATTTTCCTCCTCAAAAAGCAGGACACCTTCACCTACCATAGCAGGAGTATTTGGCATAATGAATTGCAATCTGGTGTTGGTAGTGATAAACTGACGATACTTGGCAATATCCCAGCCTGCGGCAATGGAAATCAGTGCCTTGTCCTCTAGAGCATCACCTAGCTCATTGATAACAGCTCCAATCTGATAAGGCTTGCAGGCCATGACCAGTGTATCAACACTCTGGGCCAAGTCATTCAGGGTTGCTACTGGCGTAAAGCCAATAGCTTCAGCATTTTTCTGCAATTTTTCCAGATGGGGGGCATAGGCATAAACATTTTCCTTGGCAATAGCTTTGGCATTGATGAAGCCCATAGCCAGGGCCTGGGCCATGTTGCCCATACCGATAAATCCCAGTTTTTTCATATAAGCGGAACCCACTGCATTTGATTCCTGTCAAGGGATAAGCGCAGCGATTCCTTCGCTCCTTTCAAGAGTAAGGTGGGTTGATGTAGCAAAATACGATTGTATTTGCCCAAAGGATATTATAACATAGTTGAAAAGTTTTTTCGAGGTGTGAATAATGGCAAAGAGTAAAAATATTGATATGCTTCATGGTTCCCTGTGGGACAAAATGGTGATTTTTGCCCTGCCGCTGGCTCTGACAGGTATGCTGCAGCAACTGTACAATGCAGCTGATGTGGCGGTGCTAGGAAAGTTTGTGGGGACTACGGCAATGGCTGCTGTAGGCAATAATATTGCCATTATTGGCATTATCGTGAATTTGTTTTTGGGATTATCCCTTGGCGGCAATGTAATCATTGCCAGATTTATTGGTGCCAAGCAAAGAGAACGGGCTCAGGCGGCTTTGCATACAGCCTTCGTTTTAGCGTTGATTATTGGCTTTTCTATGGCGATTCTTGGCCAAATTGCAGCAGGAGCTATTATCGAATGGCTGCAGGTTCCCTCTGAGGTAGAGGAAATGGCAGAAACCTATCTTCGCGTATATCTTTTGGGCATGCCTCTCTTGGCCCTGTATAATTTTCAGTCCGCCATTTTTAGAGCTCAGGGAGATACGCGAACACCTTTGATGGCCCTCATGGTGTCCAGTATGTCCAATGTGATTATGGATTTGCTTTTTGTCCAGCTGGGCTTAGGAGTGGCTGGCGTAGCCTTAGCTACGGATTTATCCAATGGTATTAGCTCAGGTATTTTGTGTTGGAGGCTGCTTCATGCCAAAGAGGGACTTCGGCTGCAGCTAAGCAAGTTGCGTCCAGAAGGGGTGCTGTTGAAGAATATTATTAAAATAGGTCTGCCAGCAGGTATTCAGGGTATGGTTTTCTCTGTATCCAATATTTTGATTCAGGCAGCTATTAACAGTCTGGGGCCTGATGCTATGGCAGCTTCGGCAGCAGCCTTTACCATTGAAATCAACGTTTATTGCTTTTTAAATGCCTTTGCTCAGGCCACTACCACCTTTGTTAGTCAAAACTACGGAGCTGGGAATATGGCTAGATGCCTGATGGTAACCAAACGGGGTATGATGCTGGCTCTTGGCTCTACTATGGGCATGGCGGCTCTGGTGCTGCTGTTGTCCCAGCAGTTTTTGGGGTTCTTCAATCCAGATGTAAATGTTATAGCCCTAGGTACTATTCGGTTATGGTATATTGTGGCACCAGAATTTTTGCAGGTATTTATTGATGTATTTTCAGGCGCTCTGCGAGGCTACGGTTATTCCTTGGAGCCAGCCATATTAACCTTGATTGGTATCTGCGGTGTGCGGATTATCTGGTTATATAGTGTATTTGCCATATATGCTACCTATGATGTGCTAATGGCCTGCTATTCCATTAGCTGGCTGGTAACGGGAGCTATGATTGTAGGGCTGTATCTTCACTATAGAGGAAAAATTCTTGGAGCTCATGCTAAATAAAATCAAAAAAATAGATAAAATCCTACAGCTAACTACAATAAATTCCTCCAAAGCTTCTTGCTTTTTAGGACGAAATATAATAACATAAAATACGAATAAGTGTGTCAATCAACAGAATGAAATTGCTCTATTGTTATCGCTAATTACATCTGTTGATGTGAAAGGATAGATTATGCTGGATTTTGAAAAGCTTGACAATCTGTATACCAAGGCCTTTGCCATGCGCAAGAAAAAGCATTGGTTAAGCCTGCCTTGGGATTTTTTGATAGGAATAAAGACCAAATATCATGGTATGTGGTATGGCCTGCCTATTGTAAACTACGATAATACCGATATTGGTTTTGCCATTTATGACAAAGCCTATGGCTTGCCTGTAGTGCGTTATATGCTGGATAAAGAGCAGATGAATAAGCTTTCTGATTATGAATATAACAGCGTTTTGTATCAGCAGAATGTTTATTATTTTGTCTTTGAAAATAAATCAGGCTTGAAGCAGTGGCAGGAAGCGAAGTGGCTTAAGGATTATTGTGAAAAACATGAGTTGAAATGCCGTGGTAGAAGATGCTATCCTAGCTTCCGCCGTCTAAAGCCAGGTTTTTATACTAGTGATTTGAATAGTGTGGCGGAAATTTCTTTCTGTGAAACCTTTGTAGGAGCCTTGGAGGCGCTAGATAGAATGCTGGAGGCAGGGGAATTGCTGCCACAGCAGGGACAATGCGGTGAAAAAATAAAAGAAAAAATAACTCTTCCTGTATTGCTGGAGCAGGCCAATGGCAGTTGGCAGCTAGGCAAGGAAAATCTACCTCCTGCTGGTACCTTGAACTGGCCTCGTTTGCTGCCGAATGATTTTGATACTGTCCGCATGAAGCGATTCCCTAAAAATGGTTGTACATGGCAGTTGGAAAAATTCGTTCATGAAATGAACGGAATGACCTATAATGTTGGCGATCAGGTAGAAGAATTGCTTCGAGAGGGTGCCGGTGTATATGTAGATGCCCTGATTATCTATGATGAATCTATGGGTCATATCATGTTTATGGACAATTTCTTCATGCGGATTGAAGGTCAAAATGCGATTATGAGCTTTATGACAGAGGCTATGGAGAAAGATGGCCGTCCTATGAAGATTGTGGTGGGCTCTGAGGAATCCTACGAATTTATGAAGGTGTTCTGTCAAAAGCTGGATATTCAATTAGTATTGGATGAAGTACCACAGCTGGTAACTATGAGAGAAAATGTGCTGGCAGGACGCAATCCTGTAGAGAGTTTTGATGATGAGGAATGGGAATCTACGGATCACAGAGCAGATTGGGGCTGCAGCAGTGGCTATATGCCAGATATAGAGGACAAGGCTGTAAAAAAGCATAAAGGCAAAAAAGCAAAGCAGAATAGTAACATGATTAAAAATGACAAGGACATGAACAAGCTGCTTATGCTTATTGGAGATTTTTTGCATGCCCAGCTTTCTGCCACTACAAATGAAAAACAAAAGGCAGAGAAAACTCTCAATGCCTTTTTGGATAAATGTACCAAGGCTCATTATCTGACCAAGATGGATGAAAACATGCTGGAGGTTCTCTTGAATCTGGCTATGACATCTCCTATGGATAGTAAGCTGTTCCGTAGCATTGTAGGGGAATACCAGCGACGATTAGGAACAGGTACAGCAGGTTTTTTGGCTATTGTCAGTGATGAGGATATTTAAAATTTTTATTTATTAGGGACCTATGGCCTTGCAATTTTTATATAATTTTATTTCTGGCTAATTTGTTAGGGCTTGGTACTAGGAATTTTTGTGTGGCTATGGTAAAATAGAATTGATTTTTAATTCACAAGGTTATATTGTTGATATTCTACGAAGGGAAAGTGATTAAAACATGAAGGTATCTATCATTATGGGCAGTGACTCCGACTGGCCTATTCTGAAGCCTGCTTATGAACTTTTAAAGAAATTCGACATTGAGGCAGAGGTTATTGTAGCTTCCGCTCATCGCACTCCTGCCAGAGTAAAGGAAATCGTTACCACTGCTCCTGAGCGTGGTGTATGCGCCTTTATTTCTGCTGCTGGGGCAGCTGCTCATCTAGGAGGCGTTATTGCCAGCTACACAACTCTGCCTGTTATAGGTGTACCTATTAATGCAACCGCACTCAACGGCATGGATGCCCTACTGAGCACTGTACAGATGCCTTCAGGGATTCCTGTAGCTACTATGGCTATCAATGGTGCCAAGAATGCGGCTATTTTTGTTGTAGAGATGTTTGCTATTTCCAATCCAGAGCTGTCTCAGAAGTTGAAGGACTATCGCCAGAAAATGGTTGAGGAGGTAGAAAAGAAGGCATCCCGTGTAGAGCAGCAGCTGGGTTGACCAATATATTGCCGCATATTAAGGCTCCCCAGATGTGGGAGAGCTGTGTCAATGTTAGGAGAAATAGAACAACAATGTATAGTGTAGAAGTTGAAGGCAGCAAGTGGAAAGAGGAATGTGGCGTTTATGGCGTATATTCCCATGAAATGGATGTTTCCGGCATGACCTATTTGGGCTTGTATTCCCTGCAGCATCGTGGTCAGGAAAGTGCTGGTATTGCCATTACTGATGGCGCCTGGATGGATGTTACTCGGGGCATGGGCTTGGTAAATGAGGTTTTCCGTCATCAGGTTCCTCATATGGACAACCAGTATATTGCTATTGGCCATGTTCGTTATTCCACTACCGGCTCCAGCATGCTGGCTAATACCCAGCCACTGATGGTTAACTATTCTGGCGGCAAGATTAGTCTGGCTCATAATGGTAATCTGACTAATGCTACCGAGATTCGTCGGGAGCTGGAGGATGCAGGAACTATTTTCCAGACTACTATTGACTCCGAGGTTTTTGTAAATCTGATTGCCAGATCTCGTAAGGCCACTGTAGAGGAGAAGGTGATGGAGAGCCTGAACAAGATTCAGGGTGCTTACTGTCTCACCATTATGACTGAGAACAAGCTGATTGGTGCTAGAGATCCACAGGGGTTCCGTCCATTGTGCCTGGGCAAAATCGGTGATGATACATGGATTCTTTCTTCTGAGAGCTGCGGTTTGGACGTAGTTGGGGCAGAATTTGTGCGGGATATTGAGCCAGGTGAGATGGTGGTTATTGACGAGAATGGTGTCAAGAGCTATCATTTTGCAGATGCCAAGCTTTCCATGTGCGTATTCGAGTATATTTACTTTGCTCGTCCTGATTCTGTACTGGATGGACTTAGTGTACATGAAGCTCGCTTTGAAATGGGCCGGGTGTTGGCTAGAGAGACTAACTACAAGGCAGATATTGTTATCTCTGTACCAGATTCTGGTAATACTGCTGCTTCCGGTTATGCCTACGAATCTGGTATTCCATATGTAGAGGGCCTGATGAAGAACCGCTATATTGGCCGTACCTTTATTCAGCCTACCCAGAAGAAGCGCGATACTGCTGTGAAGCTTAAGCTGAATGCTATTGCTTCTGCCGTTCGTGGCAAATCCGTAGTTATGGTGGATGATTCTATTGTACGTGGTACTACCAGCGGCAAGATTGTTCGTATGCTTCGCAATGCTGGTGCCAAAGAGGTACATATGTGCATCAGTTCTCCTCCTATTGTTTATCCATGCTACTATGGTATTGATACCTCCGTTCGCAAGGAGCTGATTGCAGCCACCAAGAGTGTGGAGGAGATTTGTGAGTACATCGGGGCTGATTCCCTGCACTTCCTGTCCCTGGAGGGCTTGAAGCACTGCATGGGCAAGCTGGGGCCTGATCATATGTGTTATGCCTGCTTCAACGGCGGTTATCCGGTAGAGCAGAAGACCGCTTCTCCTGCCGAGCATGACAAATATGTATTTGAACAGCGTAAGAAGTCTTAATATACAGGAGGAAATGGATTAGATGGAAAAGAAACTTACTTATAGAGATGCTGGTGTAGATATTGATGCAGGAAACCTGTCTGTAAAGCTGATTAAGGACAGCGTAAAGGCAACCTATCGTCCAGAGGTATTGGGTGATTTGGGTGGCTTTGGCGGCCTTTTTGCCATGAGCACTAAGTACAAGGAGCCTGTACTGGTTTCTGGTACTGACGGTGTAGGCACCAAGCTGCGTCTGGCTTTTATTCTGGACAAGCATGATACCATTGGTCAGGATGCTGTTGCTATGTGCGTTAATGACATTCTTGTACAGGGTGCGGAACCGTTGTTCTTTTTGGATTATTTGGCTGTAGGCAAGCTGGAGCCTGAGCAGGTAGCAGATGTAGTAAAGGGTGTAGCTAACGCCTGCAAGGAGTCTGGCTGTGCACTTATTGGCGGTGAGACTGCTGAGATGGCTGGTTTCTATGCCGAGGGTGAATATGATATTGCTGGTTTTGCTGTTGGTGCTGTTGAGAAGTCCAAGATTATCACCAGTGAAAAGGTAAAGGCTGGAGATGTTATTCTGGGCCTGCCTTCCTCTGGCGTTCATTCCAACGGCTACTCTCTGGTTCGTAAAATTGTCTTTGATGTCAAGGGATTCAAGGGTGATGAGTACATTGATGAGCTGGGTAAGACCATTGGCGAGGAGCTTTTGACTCCAACCCGTCTCTATCCAAAATCCTGCCTGCCTCTGATTGAGAAATTTGATATTCACGGTATGGTTCATGTAACTGGTGGCGGCTATTATGAGAATATTCCTCGTGCCTTGCCAGAGAATATGGGCGCAGAGATCGATGCTACCAGTTGGCCAGTTCCACCTATCTTCAATTTGTTGAAGGAATGGGGCAATGTAGACTGGCATGAAATGTATCGCACCTTTAACATGGGTATCGGTATGATTATCATTGCTTCTGCTGACGAGGCGGAGAAGATTAAGGCTGATCTGCAGGCTCGCAACGAGGCTGTATACGAAATAGGCAAGGTTACTCAGGGCAGTCACGAAGTAATTGTTAAGGGCGGCGTATTCGATGAGTAAACATATTTTAGGTATTCTTTGCTCTGGCCGAGGCTCCAATATGCAGTCTATTATGGCTGCTATTGAATCAGGTCAGATTAAGGCAGAAATCGGCATTGTTTTAACAGACAAGCCAGAGGCTAGAGCTTTGCAGGTTGCCAGCGAGGCAGGCATCAAAAGTGTTTGTGTCAATCGCAAGGCCTGCAGCACTCAGCAGGAGTTTGAGGAAAAGCTGGTGGCTGAACTAAAGGCTGCCAATGTTACTTTGGTGGTTTTGGCTGGCTTTATGCGCATACTCAGTCCATATTTTGTGGAGGCGTATCGCCATCGCATTTTGAATATCCATCCATCCCTGCTGCCATCCTTTGGCGGAGCTCATGCGCACCGTGATGTGTTGGCCTATGGTACCAAGGTATCTGGCTGTACTATCCATTTTGTGGATGAGGGTATGGATCATGGTCCTATTATCCTGCAGGACACTGTACCTGTACTGGATGATGATACTGAGGATACCCTGGCTGCCAGAGTTCTGACCAAGGAGCATATTCTCTATCCAAAGGCTATAGAGCTTTTCGTTGATGGTCGTCTGGAGCTTATAGATGATCGTCATGTCCGTATCAAACCATAAACAGGCTCAGGGAATTATTTGGCCCCAGGGCTTAGATAATGCTTTGACCAATGAGAAAAGGAGATAGACTACTATGAAAATCAATCGTGCATTAATTAGTGTATCCGACAAAACCGGTGTTGTTGAGCTGGCCAAGAAGCTCCATGCTGCAGGTGTGGAAATCGTTTCCACTGGTGGCACCATGAAGGCTATCAAGGAAGCAGGTATTCCAGTAACCTATGTTAGTGATGTAACTGGCTTCCCTGAAATTATGGATGGCCGTGTTAAAACATTGAATCCATACATTCATGGCGGTATTCTGGCAGTTCGTGATAACCCTGCCCATGTAAAGGCTATGCAGGAGCACAAGATTACTCCTATTGATATGGTAGTAGTTAATCTCTATCCTTTCAAGGAGACTATTTCCAAGGCTGATGTTACTTTGGCCGAGGCTATTGAGAATATTGATATCGGCGGCCCTGCTATGATTCGTGCTGCTGCCAAGAACTTCAAGTTCGTTACTGTTGTTACCAACCCTGCTCGCTACGACGAGGTTGCTGAGTGTGTAGCCAAGGATGGCTGCGTAGGTGGAATGCTGCGTATGCAGCTGGCTCAGGAGGCTTTCCAGCACACTGCAGAGTATGATGATTGCATTCAGAACTATCTCATGGAACAGGTGAACAAGTAATGAATATACTGGTAATCGGTAGTGGTGCCCGTGAGCACACATTGGTATGGAAGCTGGCTCAGAGTGCCAAAGCAGACAAGATTTATGCAGTACCGGGCAATCCTGGTATGGCTCAGCTGGCAGAGTGCATTGATGGTATTTCCATTACAGATAATGATGCTCTGGTTAAGCTGGCTCAGGAGAAGAATGTAGAGCTGGCTGTAGTAGGTCCAGAGGTGCCGTTGACTAATGGTGCTGTAGATGCCTTTAATGCAGCAGGTATCAAGGCTTTTGGCCCTGTACAGGCAGCAGCAGAGATTGAGGGCTCCAAGTCCTTTTCCAAGAATCTCATGAAGAAGTACAATATCCCTACTGCCAAGTACGAGGTATTTACTGAGGCTGATGCGGCCAAGGAGTATATTCGTCAAGAAGGTGCTCCTATCGTTATCAAGGCTGATGGCTTGGCTGCAGGCAAGGGTGTTATTGTAGCTATGACTCTGGAGGAGGCTCTGGGGGCTATTGATGAAATCATGGGAGATCAGGCCTTTGGTGCTGCTGGCAGCCGTGTGGTTGTTGAGGAATTCATGGTAGGCGAGGAGGTTTCCGTTCTTTGCTTTACAGATGGCAAGACCATCGTGCCTATGGTTCCTTCCCAGGATCACAAGCGTGTTTATGATCATGACAAGGGACCTAATACCGGCGGTATGGGTGCCTATGCTCCAGCTCCTGTTGGTACTACGGAGCTTTTGGCTCGGGTTCAGAAGGAGGTTCTGGATCCTACTATCAAGGCTATGGAGCAGGAGGGACGTCTGTACAAGGGCTGTCTTTATGCAGGCTTGATGGTTACTGAGGCTGGCCCTCGCGTAGTAGAGTTCAATGCTCGCTTCGGTGATCCAGAGACTCAGGTTGTTCTGCCTCTGCTGGAAAGCGATTTGGTAGATGTTATGCTGGCATGTATTGATGGCAACCTTGCCGAAACTGAGGTAAAGTGGAACGACGGTGCAGCAGTATGTATTGTTATGGCTGCTGGCGGTTATCCAAAGTCCTACAACAAGGGCGATGAAATTGTAGGTATTGATGCCGCCGAGGCTGATGGCTGTACTGTATTCCATGCAGGCACCAGTGCCAAGGATGGCCATATCTATACCAATGGTGGCCGCGTGCTGGGTGTAGTAGCCAAGGCTGATGGCATTCAGGAGGCCGTTGACAAGGCTTATGCTGGTGTTGACAAGATTTCCTTTAAGGATGCTCATTTCCGTCATGATATTGCTCATTGGGCATTAGAAAGACTGAATAGGTAAATATTGTTGTATGTAGCGGTGCATATTTTAGCTGATTGCTGAATATGCACCGTTTTAGTATCTAATAATTGAACATTATATTGACAAAATTGGACATATGTTATATTATTGAACTAATTAAATTTACCTAAGTGAAATTTTTCATGTTTAAATGGATTATTTA
>DAVZJH010000050.1:0-14097 GCA_052272885.1 Anaerovibrio sp.
GAATTTTATCAGATGGCTATGGCCAAGAATTATCTGTCCCAGGGTGGGTTGGAATATGCCCAGAGTATTTTGGAAAAGGCTTTGGGTGCAGACAGGGCAACTACTATTATCAGCAGGCTGACTACCAGCCTGCAGGTACGTCCTTTTGATTTCCTGCACAAGACGGATCCAGCTCAGCTGCTGAACTTTATTCAGAATGAGCATCCTCAGACCATTGCCTTGATTATGGCCTATCTGGACCCAGATCAGGCTGCTACGATTCTTACATCTTTGCCACAGGAGAGGCAGGCTGAGGTAGCTAAGCGTATAGCGGTTATGGATAGAACTTCTCCAGAGGTACTGAGAGAGGTAGAGCGGGTGCTGGAGCGGAAGCTGTCTGCTCTGGTTACACAGGATTTCAGCGATGCAGGCGGTGTAAAGGCCATCGTAGAAGTATTGAACCGTGTGGATCGTACTACAGAGAAATCCATCATCGAGAATTTGGAAGTGGACAATCCAGAGCTTACCGAGGAAATCAAGAAGCTCATGTTTGTATTCGAGGATATCGTTATGCTGGACGACAGAAGTCTCCAGATGGTACTCCGAGAGGTGGATACCAAGGATTTGTCTTTGGCTTTGAAGGCAACCAACAAGGAAGTTGCCGACAAGATTTACAAGAATATGTCCAAGCGTGCTGGCGATATGCTTCGTGAGGAAATTGAATACATGGGCCCTGTAAAGATAAGGGATGTTGAGGAAGCCCAGCAGAAGATTGTAAATGTTATCAGAGCACTGGAGGATAAGGGCGAGATTGTAGTCTCCAGAGGAAAGGGTGACGAAATGATTGTCTAGGGTAATAAAGGGTGCCATCTATAATGATGAGCCAAAGTTTGTAGCTGTACCTACTATGGTGGTTTCCGCCAATGAGGAGGGAGCCCAGGCAGAGGAAGAGCTGATGACACCTGAGGCCCAGGAGCATATGCTGGCAGAAATCCGTCACAAGGAGGCAAAGGCTAGTCAGCTTCTAAAGGATGCCCAGATTCAGGCAGAGATTATTCGTCAGGAGGCCAAGGCAGAGGCAGATAAGCTGATGCTGGATACTCAGGATAAGGTAGCCTCTCTCCAGGAGGAGGCTAAAAAGCAAGGCTATGAGCAGGGATTGGCAGAGGGCCGGGAGACTGGTGCTCAGCAGATTCGAGAGGAGCAGCATCAGATCTTGGTGGATGCCAATGCTGGAGCAGAACGGCTTCTCAAGGAGGCTCAAACAGCCTGTCAGGACTATGTTACTTCGGCAGAAAATACCATTGCTGAAATGGTATTGAAGATAGCCAATAAGATTTTGCCTCGTCACTTTATAGATGTGCCTCAGATGATTTTGCCTTTGGTACAGGAAGCTATACAAAAGGTAAAGGATCAGCCTAAGGTTGTGGTAAAGGTGGCTCCAGAGGCCTATGAGCTGGTAATGATGGCCCAGTCAGAGCTGCAGGCCCAGTTGGAGGGCAGCGGACAGCTGGAGGTTCAATCAGATGGTTCTCTGAAAGCAGGGGATTGTTTGGTAGAATCTCCTAATGGTGTAGTGGATGCAGGCGTAGCGACTCAGCTGCGTCTGGTGGAACAGGCAGTTAGGAATGTAATGAAATAATGGATATAAACATCAATCTGGAAAAATTCAATACTGCCATAGACCATTGCAAGTCTATGAATATGATAGGCAAGGTTGTCCAGATTGTTGGTCTGGTTATCGAATGTAACGGACCAAATGTCAGTATGGGAGAGCTGTGCTATGTACACTCTCACTTTGAGGATGTGGAGCCTCTGCCTGCTGAGGTGGTAGGCTTCCGAGATGGGTATGTGCTGCTGATGCCTTTGGGAGAAACCAAGGGGATTGGTCCAGGCTGTCAGGTGGTTTCTGCCCAGAAGGTGCTGCAGGTAAAGGTTGGGCCAGAGCTTTTGGGAAGAGTTATAGATGGCTTGGGGAACCCTATAGATGGTAAGGGACCCATTCTTTGTCAGAAGGAATATCCTATTCAGGCTGATCCGCCAGCTCCTTTGGAAAGACCTGTTATCAAGGATTCTCTTTATGTAGGAGTTAGAGCCATTGATGGACTGATTACTATGGGACAGGGACAGCGTATTGGTATTATGGCAGGCAGCGGCGTAGGTAAATCCACACTGCTGAGTATGATTGCCAGAAATACTGAAGCAGATATTAGTGTTATTGCTCTGGTAGGAGAGCGTGGCCGTGAGGTAAAGGAATTTATCGAGCGGGATTTAGGGGAGGAAGGCCTGAAGCGTTCTGTGGTGGTAGTAGCTACCTCAGATAAGCCAGCCCTGGTTCGTATTAAAGGTGCTTTGACGGCTACAGCTATAGCGGAGTATTTCCGGGATAGAGGACGCAAGGTAGTTTTGATGATGGACTCAGTTACCCGTTTTGCTATGGCCCAGCGTGAGGTCGGGTTGACAGTAGGTGAACCACCTGCTACCAGAGGTTATACCCCATCAGTTTTTGCTCTTTTGCCAAGATTGTTAGAAAGAGCTGGTACCAGTGCTAAGGGCTCCATTACCGGCATTTATACTGTTTTGGTTGATGGCGATGATATGAATGAGCCTATTGCAGATGCAGTGCGTAGTATTTTGGATGGACATATTGTGTTGTCCAGAAATATTGCAGCTCAGAATCATTTTCCAGCTATTGATGTATTGGCCAGCGTTAGCCGAGTTATGTCGGCAGTGGTACCAAAGGAGCATATGAAGGCCAATCGTAAGCTGAGAGCCTTGATGGCAGTGTACAAAGAGGCTGAGGATTTGATACACATAGGGGCCTATGTAAAGGGCTCAAGTCCCAAGATTGATGAGGCTGTACAGAAGATAGATGCCATAAATGATTTCCTGTGTCAGGGTGTATTTGAGGTTCAGAGCTTCGAGGAAACCATCCAGAGGCTGGAAGGTATATAGCATGAAGAAATTTCGTTTTAAGTTGGAGACACTGTTAAAGGTGACAAGAATGAATAAGGAAAAAGCTCAGGTTGCCCTAGCAACAGCCACCAAAGAGGTGGAGGAGGCCAGAGCTGTTCTGCAGGTGTATCTGCAGGAAATGGCTCAGGGGCATAGGGATTACGATGAGCTGACCGGAGAGGGCAAAACCATTAGCCTGGGACGTCTTATGACCTTTAACAGCTTCTTCAACTGGAAGCGAGAGCAGATAGAAGCTCAGCAGCATACCATTATGGAAAAGCAGGCTGTCAGACAGCAAAAGATGCATGAGCTGATAGCTGTTATGAATAAGCTGAAAAGCATAGAGCAGCTGCGGGAGAAAAGATTGCAGCAGTATATGAGCGAGGCTTTGCAGGAGGAGCAGAAGCAGCTGGATGAGATAGGCGGACAGTTATTTTTCCGCAATCGCAGCTAGGCTGTGAAGACCTGAAAAAATGGGAAGTGAATTTATATGATGCAGATAGAAGGTTTGAATAGTATAATACATCGTATTGACGAGTTAAATATGCGGTTTGGTATAAATACAGCCAGCTATCAAGAAAATGTAAATAAAAATGCTGCAGCAGGCGGTGTTGAGCAGGAAAAGCCTCAACGGCTGGAGAATGGCAGCTTTGCTACCGAGTTGGACAAGGCAATGAGCATGGAGTCCAGAGGGGCCGTGGGGCTAAATATTTCTGGCGATACCAACAGCCTGATAAAGGAGGCAGCAGCTAGATATCAGGTGGACCCAAGATTGGTGGCTGCGGTGGCGCAAACAGAGTCTGGTGGCAATCAGGAGGCGATTTCCCCTGCTGGTGCAGTGGGAGTTATGCAGCTAATGCCTGAGACAGCAGCAGGACTGGGGGTAAATCCCTATGATAAGCGTCAAAATATTGAGGGTGGTGCCAAATACCTCAGACAGATGATGGATACCTTTGGCAATGATGTGCAGAAGGCTGTAGCAGCCTATAATGCTGGTCCCCAGGCTGTAAAGGAATATAATGGTATCCCACCTTATAGAGAGACACAGGATTATGTTAATAAGGTATTGGATATTTATCGTTAATTAGGGTGGTAGAATGGCAAGTAAGGATAATGCAGAGCAGGAGCCAGTAAAAAAGCAAAGCCGGCTAAAGAAGTTTGGTAAAGGATTTTTGCTGTTGGTGCTGGTTATAGCGGGGTTTTTCTTAGGTATTTACCTGCAGATTTTTGATTCTGATGAAATGAATAAAAAGCTGGGGCTGTATAATATGCCAGTGGTAGGTCAGTTCTTTGCCAAGCCAGTGGATGAAGCCTCATCTGTGCCAGATGAAAAGGATGTACAGGAATTTGCCAAGGGTAAGAAGGATAGTGAAAAATCCAAGCCTGTGAAGCTTACGCAGAAGGAAATTGATAAGCTAACCCAGCAGAGACAGGCTGATGAAAAAAAGCGTGTGTCCAAATTGGCAAGATTGTATAATGAAATGAAGCCAGCAGATGCAGCAAAGATTTTGGAAACTATGGATAATGATATTGTTATTGCTATTTTCCAGCGCATGGATGAGTCTCAGGTTTCTCAAATCCTGACGGAATTTGATCCTGATAGAGCAGCCACTATTTCCAAGATTATGTATGTAGGTGCTCCCAAGAGAGTACAGCAGGTAACCAATGAAAATGGTGCAGTTCAGCAGCAACAGTTGCAATAAGATAGCGTATTAAGCACTTGTGCTTAGATATACGATATTATTGAAGGGAGGTGAAATTATGAGTAATAACGTCAATGTTTTTTCCCTTAATGCAGGCAGCAGCAAGGAAGCCGTCAAGGTTAATTCCAAAGCTAGCACCAGAACTGTGAACACCAAGCAGGAGAATTTCTCTCAGACCTTGGATCAGGCTCAGCAGGCTAGGAACAAGAATGATGTAAGCAAGGATGCTGATTACACCAAGAATGATAGCAATGTGAAGGATAAGGCTGTAGATATAGCTGATAACCAGAGCGAGCCTCAGAAGAGCTCTGAAGCAAGTCAGGCACAGGGGGAAAAGCCACAGACCAAGGCCGAGGATAAGGCCCAGGGAGAAGTGGAGGACCAGAGTAATCAGCATACTCAGGGAACTCAGCAGAATCCTCAGGCAGCTGCTTTGTTGGCAGCAGAGGCACAGGCCTCTTTGGTGCAGGATATACCTATGGCAGAGCTAAATACCTATTTCAAGGGTGATACCAGATTGCAAACTGTTCAGGAAACTGTTCAGGGACAGTTGGCAGGTGACGAGGCTCTGGCAGGAATATTACAGCAGGCCAATCAGCAGGAGAATCCAGTAGATAGTCTTCAGCCTGTACAGATGATGGAGCAGGTTCAGAAGGTAGAGACTGAAGCAGTAACTGCTGAGCAGCCAGTAAAGGCTCAGGAAAGCTATGCACCTAATGATATTGCAGCCTTGTTGGGCAGTAAGCCAGTCCAGAATAAGGATAATGCAGGTAATGTGGTAGTACAGCAGTCTCAGCAGGTTAAAAACCAGCAAATGCTGAATCTTTTGGCTGGACAGCAGGGAGCCTATACCTCTCAGCCAGCAGTACAGCAGGTTCAGGAGGATGGAGTTTCCATGACACAGTTGGCTAATCTGACAGATGGACTGGAGGTCGTAGAATCTGAAGGTCAGCTGCAGCAGAATATGCCTGTTATGAATGGCCAGCAGTCTATGACTAATGGGCAGGGACAGCAGCAGGGCAATCTGCTTCAGGGAGAGGCCAGCTTCGATGTGGTTGTACCAGGTCAGCAGGATGGTAAGACTGTAGAGAATAATCCTGTAGCTAATCAGGGTATAAGTTTCCAGCAGAATTTGGACAATCAGATGGGTGCCAATCAGAAGGTGGAGGGCAATGCTACCCAGACCAATCAGGCCAGAGAAAACTACAATGTGCCTCAGCAGATTGTAGAACAGGCCAAGCTTTTGCAGAGGGGCACAGACAGTCAGATGATTATCAAGCTGAATCCAGAGCATCTGGGACAGCTTAGCCTAAAGGTTTCTGTTAATGGTAATGGCGGTGTAACTGCCACCTTCCATACAGATAATGCCCAGGTAAGAGCTATTTTGGAGACAACCATGACTCAGCTTAGACAGCAGTTGGATGAGCAGGGTATCAAGGTGGATAATGTGGAGGTACATACTGGCTTGCCAGATGGACAACTGCCACAGGATCAGGGCCAGCAGGGCTTCTACCAACAGCAGGGTCAGCAGGTACGCAGTCAGCAGGCAGATTTGCAGGACTTTGAGGAGTCCATTGAGAATCTGGCAGCAGAGCTGGAAAACAGCCAGGAAAATCAGGAGGTAGTTCTGGATAGTCAGGGCAACCAGATTTCCCGGGGTGTAGATTACAGTGTATAATGAATGAGAAAGGAGGATGCGATATGGCAAGTTCTTCTCTGAATACCGTAACAGTTGATGGCGTTACTTATGATTATGACCAGTATATGGCTAAAAAGAACGCTAACAAGACTACCAATTCAGATTACATCAGCAAGGATACTTTCTTGACATTGCTGGTAAAGCAGATGCAGTATCAGGATCCATTAGATCCAATGGATAACGGCGAGTATCTATCTCAGCTGGCTCAGTTCTCCGCTTTAGAGCAGATGACAGAGGTAGCCAATGGCCTTACCAAGGTAAATACCTTGATTGAGAATATGGATACTTCTTTGTTGGTGGGACAGCTTACCAGCATGATAGACAAAACTGTGCAGTGGACTACTACTAACAGTGATGGCAGTACTACCACCCATGAGGGTAAAGCCAAAAGCGTAAGTATCTCTGATGGTTCTCCATCCTTGATGGTAGAAACAGAGGTAGTAGATGCAAGCGGCAATAAGGTCAAGGCCTTAACCAAGGTTGATATTTCTACTCTTACCCGTATTGGGGAAGGAGCATAAGCTTTAAGGAGGCAAGTGGGATGTCAAATTCAGGAATTATTTTTCCGGGGCAGCCTGTTTTGCCTGTGGAAAAATCCAGTTTTGGACAAAAAATTAGCAGAGGGAATACAGCTATTACAGGTGCTTCCTTTGCGGATATTCTGCAAAAGGCTTCCCGGAAGGTCAGCTTTTCCAATCACGCTTTGCAGCGACTGGAAAGCCGGCAGCTGGATTTGAGTCAGGAGGATTTGCAGAAGCTGGATGATGCTGTTGATAAGATGGCCCAAAAGGGAGCCAGAGAGTCACTGATTTATATGAATGATATGGCTTTTGTGGTAAGTGTGGCCAACCGAACTGTGATTACTGCCATGGATGGCAAAAGCGCTAGGGAAAATATTTTTACCAATATAGACAGTGCGGCGATTCTTTCATAGGCTGGACTGTACAGGGAGCCTTGTCCCGTGGAATGACTGAAGGGGGGCAGGGAATGGCCAATGGCTATAGAGGTACAATGTACTCTCACAGGATAAGGGCCTGATGGATATCCATCGGGCTTTTGCCTGAGAGCAAGGGATTAGCATCAAAGATGGTGTATATTATTGAGGAGGAAAGAACCATGATCAAGCTTACAAAATTTAATTCCGATGGCAAAAAAGGAGAATTCATCCTCAATGCGGAAATTATTGAGACTATGGAGGAAACTCCTGATACAGTTATAACCCTGACAAATGGCAAGAAGCTTATCGTTCAGGATAGAATGGAGGATATTGTCAGGAAGGTTATGGTATATAAGCGAGCTTTGTACAAATAAAAAATAGAGCTGGTATCTAGTGCAAATTACCCTTTTTCTGATAAGTTTTTATAAGAAAGGTTGTAATTTAGTAGAATATTGGTAAAATATTAAATGTGAATATAATTTAATCCTCTAAAGTGGGTTAATTTTATATAGTGTAAAAGAAGGAGTGGAATGCAATGGCTGATGAAGAAAAGACAGAGGAGGCGGCTCCAGCAGAGGGAGGCAAAAAATTTCCAATAATCATCATTGTAGTGTTGATATTGGTGGGCCTTGTGTTGGCAGGCGGTATTTCTTATTTCGTCACCACCCAGTTTATGTCCGCAGGGAATCAGGCCTCTGTTGAGAACAGAAATCATGATCCAGGTGTATTTGTCAAGCTGGGAGATGCCAAGGAGGGCATTATTGTCAATGTTGGAGGTATCAAATCCAGTCGTTTCCTGAAGGTAGGTATTACGGTAGAGCTGAACCCAGACAATGAGCACAATGTTGCTGATGGCAAGCTGGTACCTGCTGCTGAAACCAAGATTATGGATACTACATTGCAGATTCTTCGTACCGTCAAGATTGAGGAGCTGGATGCTGCTCGTCAGGACGATTTGAAGAGCAGAATCAAGTCGGAGCTGAATAAGGTTCTTGGCGAGGGTTCTGTATATGATGTATATATAACAAGCTTTATGCTTCAGTAATGAGATGAGATATATTTTATGGGAAAGGGGGATGAAGCTTGGCAGATGATGTATTATCCCAGTCTGAGATAGATAAACTGCTGGCGGCCTTTTCAACAGGCGAGGTTAGTGCTGATGAGATGAAGGCTGAGGAAGAGCAGAAAAAGGTTAAGACCTATGACTTCAAGAGACCGGATAAATTCTCAAAGGACCAGATTCGAACCCTTAATATGCTGCATGACAACTTTGCCAGGTTGTTTAACACCTATCTGTCCACTTATTTGCGGGCTTTGGTAAGTGTTGAGGTTGCCTCGGTAGAGCAGACAACATATCAGGAATTTGTACAGTCCATAGCCAATCCATCAGTAATTGGTATTCTGGCTGTACCGCCTCTTAAGGGCAATATTATAATGGAATTTGACACAGGAATCTGTTTTGCTATCATTGACAGAGTCTTTGGCGGTCAGGGAGAGAATAGTCTCAAATCCAGAGTATTGACGGAGATAGAGGAGGCAGTAATCCGCAGAGTATTTGATAAGGCTATGAGCCATCTGCGGGAGGCTTGGGCCAATGTGGCGCAATTTACGCCAAAGATAGAGGCAATGGAGTCAAATCCTCAGTTTGCCCAGATTGTGCCCCCTAGCGATATGGTGGTTATTATCACCTTGCAAATGAAAATCGGCCCTGTAGAGGGCTTGATGAATATATGTATTCCTTATCTGGTGTTGGAACCTATTATGTCGAAATTGACAACCACTTTCTGGGTGGCAGCCTCTGTAACCAAGGAGGAAAATCCTGAGCATGAGGCCATTATTCGTCGTAAGCTGAATAATACCAAGGTTCCTGTTATTATTCAGATGGGAGCATTTAATATAACCTTGCAGGAATTCCTGTCCCTAAGCTATGGGGATGTCCTACAGATGGATACCAAGGTTGATGATGAATTAAAATGTATAGTAGGCAATATGGAAAAATTTTATTGCCGTCCTGGTACCTCTGGCAATAAAAAAGCAGTACAGATTACCAGAATAATTTCGGAAGGAGATGAAGATACTAATGGCTGATTTGACGCAAGAGGAAATTGATGCACTGCTGAACGGCGCTGCATCAGAGCCTGCTGCCAGTGATTCGGCATCTAATGAGGAAGCTTCTTCTGTATTATCGGATGATCTGCTGTCCAGTATGGAGAAGGATGCCCTGGGTGAGATTGGTAATATCTCTATGGGCAGTGCTGCAACAACATTGTCAGTATTGTTAGGACATAAGGTTAATATTACAACCCCTACTGTAAGTGTGGATACTATGTCTACGATTCAGAATCAGTATCCAATGCCTTACTTGGTGGTTGAGGTAGGCTATGTAATAGGTATCAATGGCAATAATATTCTGGCCATTCAGGCTTCTGATGCCTCTATTATTGCAGATTTGATGATGGGTGGAGATGGATTAAATCCACAGGAGGAGCTCAATGATATTCATATGAGTGCTGTGGGTGAGGCCATGAACCAGATGATGGGTACAGTGGCAACCTCTCTCTCTACCATGTTTAACAAAAAAATAGATATTTCCCCACCAAAGGTAAATCTTATTGATTTAGGGACCGAGGATAAAATTACAGATTTGGTGAACAATGATGAGCCAGTGGTAAAAACCAGCTTCCGTATGGAGGTAGATGGTCTTATTGATAGCGAAATCATGCAAATTCTTCCTTTGGATGTGGCTAAGGAAATGGTGTCCTTCCTGATGGGAGGCGGTGCAGAGGCAGAGGTTCAGGCTCAGGAAGCCCCAGCCCCAGAGCCTGCACCAGCTCCAGTGGCTCCAGAGCCTGCTCCAGTAGCAGCAGCTCCAGCCCCAGCTGCACCAGCTCCACAGCCGGCAGCACCTCAGTATGCAGCACCTCCGCAGCCACAGTATGCGGCACCACCACAGCAGCCGCAGTATACGGCTCCGCCTATGGGGGCTCAGCCTGTATATGCACCTCCTGCTTATGCTAACAATGTGGTAGCTGCAGGAGTACCGGTGCAGAATGCACAGTTTGCACCTCTTACCAACGAACCAGTTGAGGTTAATGCAGCGAATATCAGCTTGATTCAGGATGTTCCACTGCAGGTTACTGTTGAGTTGGGACGCACTAAAAAATCAATTCGTGAGATTCTGGAATTTTCTACTGGCTCCATTATTGAGTTGGACAAACTGGCTGGTGAGCCAGTGGACATTCATGTTAATGGCCAGCTGACAGCCAAGGGCGAGGTTGTAGTTATTGATGAGAATTTTGGTGTCCGCATTACAGAAATAGTAAGTCCTATTGAAAGAGTTCAGTCTTTGTAGAATAGCAAATCGTACTGGGACTTGAAAAATTTTCAGGTTTAAAGTACAATGGTATTGATTATAGACGAAATTTAGCTTGTTATACGTTAAATAGACAAGGAGAGATGACAAATGGCAGTTAGAGTATTGGTGGTTGATGACGCAGCGTTCATGAGAATGATGGTAAAGGATATCCTGACCAAAAACGGTTATGAGGTTGTTGGTGAGGCTGAGAATGGTATGAAGGCATTGGAGAAGTACCAGGAGCTGAAGCCAGATTTGACTACCATGGATATTACTATGCCTGAGATGGATGGCATTAGTGCTGTCAAGGAGATAAAGAAGGTTGATCCTAATGCAAAGATCGTTATGTGCTCTGCTATGGGTCAGCAGGCTATGGTTATTGAAGCAATTCAGGCAGGTGCCCGTGACTTCATTGTAAAGCCTTTCCAGCCAGACCGCGTACTGGAGGCTGTTCGTAAAGCAGTCGGCTGATGAGTAACTGGAGTCGTTTTTACTCCATGGCATCTGTCCTATGTATTTTAATTTTGGTGTTTTCAGTACTGTCGCCAGATTGTCTGGCGGCAGCTGCTGATACGGCTGGTTCAGGTGGCGGCTATCTGTCCGGCTATGAAAATACAGATCCAAAACCTTCTCAAATGTCATGGTGGTCAACATTGGCATATTTGGTCAGCCTTGTGGCTGTATTTGCCTTTGTGGTTGTCATGGCTTATTTTGCGTCCAAATTTCTGAGTGGTCGTTTCCAGAATCGTACAACATCTACAGGAGGACGATTATTGGAGCATTTGGCTCTAGGGCCAAACAAATCTGTCTGTGTGGTAGAAATTGCTGACAAGCTTTTGCTACTAGGAGTTACAGAACAGCAGATTACTCTGCTGGGGGAGATTGAGGACCCGGAAGAAATAGATCGGCTGAGACGTCAGGCTGTGGTACAGCCTATAGATAATACTGCCTTTGCTAGTCAGCTGTCCTCTCTGGAGGAGTTGACCAAGCGGGTGCCGTCTCTGTTTCGTGAGGGATTGAATCGCAGAGGATAGGAGTTGTGGAGATAGTGACCAGAGTACAGAGGCTTTTGTGCCCTTGCATAATGGCTCTGCTATTAGCTTTTATGTGGGTGGATGCTGCTTCGGCAGCCCCCTTGATACCAAATGTAAATATTGATGTCGGTTCATCAGAAAATCCACAGGATGTAGCAGTTACCCTGCAGCTGATGGCCGTGTTGACAATCTTGTCCATAGCACCCTCGATTCTGATAATGACAACAGCCTTTATCAGAATTGTTGTGGTGCTTGGTTTTTTACGTAATGCTTTGTCAACCCAGACAGCTCCGCCAAATATGGTAATTATAGGCTTATCTCTGTTTTTGACCTTTTATATTATGGCTCCTTATTGGAGCCAGGCCAATGAGAACGGCCTGCAGCCCTATTTGGCTGGTCAGATAACCCAGGAGGAGGCTATTGACAGGACAGTAGAGCCTATTCGGGAGTTTATGTTCAAGCAAACCAGGGAATCAGATTTGGCACTATTTGTAAATTTGGCAGATGGTCCAAGACCTAGTGGTCCAGAGGAGGTTTCTACCTTCACTCTGATTCCTGCCTATATGATTAGTGAGCTGAAAACAGCCTTTCAGATAGGCTTTATGTTATATGTACCATTTATTGTTATTGATATGATTGTGGCCAGTACCCTGATGTCCATGGGTATGATGATGCTGCCGCCAGTAATGATTTCTCTGCCTTTCAAGATATTGCTTTTTGTTATGGTAGACGGTTGGCATCTTTTGATTAAGTCCTTGATTATCAGCTTTAAGTAGAAACAGGTGGGTATATGTCAGGTGATTTAGTAACACAGATGGCACAGGAGGCTCTGTGGATGGTGTTGATTATTTCTGCACCAATGCTGGGATTGGGCTTGCTGGTAGGTTTGGCAGTTAGCGTTTTTCAGGCTACTACCTCTATCCAGGAGCAGACCTTGGCTTTTATTCCAAAGATTGTGGCTGTTTTTGTGGCCATATTGATTTTTGGTCCGTGGATGCTGAGGCTTATGGTGGAGTATGTAACCAATGTCTTGGTTAATCTGCCTTATTACATAGGCTAAGAGGTGGCGCTGTGGATTTTTATGAATTGCTGCAGAATCACGCAGCGGTATTTCTGCTTTTGATGACCAGAGTCAGCGGGCTGTTTCTGATCGCACCCTTTTGGGGCAGTCAAAATATTCCGATTTATTTTAGAGCAGGCATTGCCTTTGCCATTACCTTGGTGCTTTTTCCCGTGGTGGATGCCAAGATGGCGGTAACAGCGCCTGTATCCATATTGGGTTATACTCTGGCTGTAGTGTCAGAGCTGTTTATAGGCTGGCTGATTGGCTTTGTGGCCTATGTTGCTATGATGTCTGTGAATATGGCTGGTAAAATTATGGATCTACAGTCAGGCTTTGCGGTAGTTAATGAGATGGACCCTACCTCCAATCAGCAAAATCCTCTGATTGGCAGCTTCTTATACTATCTTACCTTGATAGTTTTTGTGGTCACCAATGGGCATCATATGCTTTTGGCGGCTGTGGTAGGCAGTGTGGATTCCATTCCCTTGCTGGGAGTGAATTTTAATACTGATATTGCCACTCTGATAACAGATTTTACTGCTGGGGTTTTTGTGACAGGCATGAAAATTGCCATGCCATTAACCTTTTCTATTCTGTTGACTAATGTATCTTTAGGTGTATTGGCTAGAACCATGCCTCAGATGAATATATTTGTGGTAGGTATTCCTATGCAGATTGTGATAGGTATTTTTACTGTTGCAGTGATTATGCCTTTTTATGTGATGTTTTTGGATGTGTTGTTCAATGAAATGTATGGCAATATTTCCATTGCCCTACGGGCATTACAATAGAAAAGACAGTAAGGACGAAGGCAGTGGCCAGGTGGATTTTGTTTTTGATTTACAGCTTTTTGCTGGTGAGAAAACAGAGGAGCCAACGGCCAAGCGCAAGCAGGATGCTCTGAAAAAAGGCCAGGTGGGCCGCAGTCAGGAAATCAGTGCTGCCTTTGTGCTATTGGCAGGATTTTTCGTACTGAAGATGTTAGGCTCCACAGCGGTGGAGGAGGTTATGAATTATACTGTTTACATTTTCGGTAATCTGAATTTCGAGGTAAACGAGGAATCCATTATGCAGCTGTTTATTGGCATAGTGATTTTGCTGGCCAAAACAGCCATGCCCTTGATGGTTTTTATCATGATTATTGGCCTAGCCATGAATGTGGCACAGGTGGGCTTTAATTTTTCTACGGAGAAACTAAGCTTTAATCCTGGCAGGTTAAATCCTATCAGCGGTTTTGGGAGAATTTTTTCCAAGCGTTCTCTGGTGGAACTGGTAAAATCATTGTTTAAGATTGCCATTATCGGTTCATTGGTCTATATTTATTTATCCGATGAGCTGTTTCAGATGCCTAAGCTGATTTTTACGGATATTT
>DAVZJH010000051.1:0-13967 GCA_052272885.1 Anaerovibrio sp.
ATAAATTTTATTTATTGTGTACATAATTTGACACTAATAGTTGATTATGATATAATATTACCCGTTATGAGTGTGAAAGACAATCGCTGATACACTGGCTTGCCAGCTGTATTTGAGGAAAGTCCGGGCTCCACAGGGCAGTGTGCTGGATAACGTCCAGCGAGGGTGACCTTAGGGAAAGTGTCATAGAAAAGGAAACCGCCTAAGCAGGTTCGCCTGCCGGCAAGGATGGAAAGGCGTGGTAAGAGCACACCAGCAGCCAGGTGACTGGTTGGCTTGACAAACCCCACATGGAGCAAGACCGAATAGGGAAGGATACGAGGCGGCCCGCTGACCTTCCGGGTGTGTCGCTAGAGCTGTCAGGTAACTGGCAGTCCAGATAAATGATTGTCGCCGCGGAAGCGGTACAGAACTCGGCTTATTGACCACTCATAATTTTTTGTAAAAAATTCGGCAAAAAGCAGGAGTTTTTTCCTATATGTCGAATAATATTTTTAAATGGGTTTTATATTACATAAAAAGCCTAATCCAGCCCAGGAGCGGGGGAACCAAATTATTAATTCTAGTGGACTCAATTTGGAAGTAGATTGAGAACATAAAGGTTATTGGGGTGAATTTAAACGCGGCGGCTTCGGCAAGACCGTAGAAAAGGGTATATCTCAACCCTAACCCGACAGCTAACCTCGTAGGCGAAAAGAGAGAGGAGTGTCTTTTTGGGTAGTTTTAAGCGTGTTTTGGTGCTATCCATGATTCTTGTGTCCTGTTTTGCTACGGTTGCTTTTGCATCAGCTTTCCGTATTGGTGATCAGGGCAGTGAGGTAGCGGAAATTCAGGGACAGTTGGCAAGTCTTGGCTACGATGTAGCAGCAGATGGAGATTTTGGTCCTGCCACAGCAGAGGCCATCAAATCTTTCCAGAGTTCCAGAGGTTTGGATGCAGATGGTTTGGTAGGTCCTACTACCTATACCGCCCTGATGGGGCGTTCCATGCCAGAGGTAAGCCGTGGTTCTAACTATATCTCCAGAAGAGTTATAGCTAATTCCATGAACTATATCGGTGTACCTTATGTATTCGGCGGAACATCTCCTAGTGGGTTTGACTGCTCCGGCTATGTCCGCTATGTATTTGCCAATGCTGGTATCTATCTGCCACGTACAGCAGATGCTCAGTATGAGGTAGGTACACCAATCTCTAGAGCAGAGCTGGTGCCAGGTGACCTGGTATTTTTCTCTACCTATGAGTATGGTCCATCCCATGTAGGTATCTATCTTGGTGATGGCAATTTCATTAATGCTTCCTCCAGCAGAGGTGTAGCAATTGATTCTTTGTATAGCGGTTATTGGGGATCCTGCTATATCGGTGCACGTAGGGTGCTGTAATGTCGCAATTTAAAAGGGGCTTTTCAGCCCCTTATTTTTTTGCCTTATTTTTAGGAAAAGCTTTTAGTCAAAATCTTGTCCCCTGCCTGGAGGCATGATAGTGTCAATTAGTTGGTAAATAGGTTATCCCAAAAGGTATAGGCAATCATAATGATGCATAGTAAAAATAAAACCAGGTCACCCATGTTTTTCTGTCTCCAATCCTGTATAATAAAAAATGTTATAGCATAGAAGATAATAAATATTATAATTCAAGGAGAGAGATTATGCAAATTTGTCAAATAGACTGTTGTCAGGATGCTGTAAAGCTTATGGAAGAAATCGGTGTTACCGCTAGAGGCATTCAGCTGATGGCTCCTAAGGCTCTGTTTATGCCTATCAGGTTGAAACAGGTGGATAGCAGGGCGGCCAATATATTAAAACAGACTATGCTTAGTCAAGGGGCTGAGGCGGCTGTATCCAGAGGCACAGTGAATCTGTCTGATACCCATACCGATGTGCTTATTCTGGCCAATGCAGCTCAATTACAAAGGGCTGTTCCTAGGTTGAAGGAACAGCCCTGGGGACTAAAGGCCATAGCTTGCGAATTAGAGACATTGCTAAAAAAAGCCATGGATTATAACCATTTGTAAATGGAAGTAAAAAAACAAATATCCCATTGTAGAAAAAGCAAAGTGACTTTGTGTATAGATTGTGATATTATAAATAAGTGGTATGGAGTTTAGGATTTCAATGCAGAATAGCAGGGAAGCTCCGTTTATGAAATTTATTGCATTGACAAAACGAGAGGTGTTATTATGGCAAAAATCAGATTAGTAAATATGATGTTCTATGGCTTTCACGGAACCTATGAATACGAGCGTGAGCTGGGACAGAAGTTTTATTTTGATGTAGAAGCTGTTACTAAGGATGACAGTGTGGTGGATGATGATGAAACCACTGACGGCGTACATTCTACATCTATTTATGCTGTGGTTAAGGAGAATGTGGAAAATAAGCGTTTCCATCATATGAGAGCCTTGGCCGGTCATATTGCAGATGCTATTTTGGCGGATTTCGCTTCTCTGGCAGAGGTTACTGTTAAGGCTAGAAAGGCCAATGCTACTCTTACTGGCCCTATAGATTATATTGAGGTTGAGGTTACTCGTAAAGCAAAATAATATATTATATATAAATAAAGCTATTAATGGTTTTACTGTTAATGGCTTTATTTTTTATGTTGATATTGCCTTTTAATCTAAAACATTGTAAGATAACATAAGGGAATGACAAGTCAAATCTTTAATGCTTAGGGTTTAGGGGTGAATATATGGACAGATTTTATCTCGGTGTGCTGCAGGGTTGTTCACAACTGGGAGGAGCAATTATACGGCGTTTGGTCAGCCATTTTGGCAGTGGCAGGCAGGTTTGGCAGGTGCAGGCAGGGGAGTTGGCTGAAACAGGTTTGCTTAGGCCGGCTGTGCTGGAGGAATTTCTTTTGGCTCGTAAGCAAAGGCCGGATTGGCCCTTGGAGTTGGAGGAAATATGTCATAAAAAGCATATTCATTTAGTTATTAGAGAGAATGAAGCTTATCCAGGGTTGCTGAAGGAAATAGCCAATCCGCCAGAGGTGCTTTTTTATAAGGGAAGTCTGCAAAATCATTTGCCTAGAATTGCTATGGTTGGAGCGCGGCGGGTTAGTGCCTATGGACGAAGTGTGGCTCAGCAGCTGTCAGCCTCCTTGGCTCAGGCAGACTTCTCTGTTGTTAGCGGTGCAGCTCTAGGGGTGGATGCTTGCTGTCATGAGGGGGCCTTGCAGAAGGGAACTACAGAGGCGGTGCTGGGCTGTGGCGTGGATGTGGTTTATCCTGCCAGCAATAAATATTTGCTAGCCCAGATTGAGGAAAGGGGAGCCATTATTTCTGAATATCTTCCTGGAGCTCAGCCTATAGCTAGTAATTTTCCTGCCCGTAATAGGATTATCAGTGGTATGTCTCTAGGGACAGTGGTGGTAGAGGCCGCTCAACGCAGTGGTTCTTTGATTACAGCGGAAATGGCTCTTAGTGAGGGACGGGATGTTTTTGCTGTGCCAGGCAGTGTATTTTCCCCTGTTAGCAAGGGTTGCCATCGGTTGATTCAGCAGGGAGCGAAGCTGATAGTTGACAGTCATGATATTATTGAGGAGTACCCACAATTTGCAAAAAAACATACAAATACTAAAAATAATGATGAAAAAAATAAAACTCATGCTATAATAACGGAGACAGAGAAAAGAATTTTGCAAATTTTGTCTGTGGAAGAACCTTTGTCAGTAGATGAAGTAATTTACCGTCTGCATGGCACCAAGGTGGCCAATGCGGCGTTTATATTGTTACAGCTGGAGCTAAAGGGATTGGCGCGATCGGATGACCTTCGCCGATACGTGCGGACTGTGAAGGAGGGCGTTTTGTGAGTGAAATAAAATCAACTGAGACAAAAACAGCTACTAAAAAAACAACTGTGAAAAAGACTACGGCCAAAAAGACTACTACTAAGAAAACTGTTGCCAAGAAAAAGGCATCTGCTATTGGCACTTTGGTTCTGGTAGAGTCTCCTACCAAGGCCAAGACCATAGAAAGATATTTGGGCAAGGGTTTTACCGTTAGAGCCTCTATGGGCCATTTGCGGGATTTGCCTAAGAGTCAATTTGGTATTGATGTAGAAAATAACTTTGCTCCTAAATATATTAATATTCGGGGCAAGGGTGATTTGATAAAAGCCTTGAAGAAGGAAGCAGCTAAGGCGGACAAGGTTTATCTGGCCAGCGATCCCGACCGTGAGGGAGAGGCTATTGCCTGGCATTTGTCCCATCTTTTCGATATTGAGGAGGGGGCTCCTTGTCGTATTGTATTTAATGAGATTACCAAGCCAGCGATTCAGGCAGCTATTAAGACTCCTCATCCCATTAATATAGATATGGTGGATGCTCAGCAGGCTCGCCGTATGCTGGATAGAATCGTAGGCTATAAGCTAAGTCCTTTGCTGTGGCGCAAGGTTCGCAAGGGCCTTAGTGCTGGCCGGGTGCAGTCTGTAACGGTACGATTGATTTGCGATAGAGAGAAGCAGATTCAGGATTTTGTATCCCAGGAATATTGGACTGTGGATATGAAGATGAAAAAGGGCAAAAGCAATCAGTTTAATGCAGAGCTAACAGTTTTGGCTGAGGATTTTGCCGATAGCTGTAGTAAAAGTTTAGATGCCGCAGGTAAAGAGCTGCCACCTATTAAAGGCTATAAGCTTGGCCTTTATAATGAAGGGGATGCTAATAGAGCTTCTGAAGCGGTATCGGAGGGAATCTGGTCAGTGGCAGAGGTTAAGAAAAGACAGCGCAGCCGTAAGGCGGCAGCTCCTTTTACTACCTCCAGCTTGCAGCAGGATGCAGCAAGAAAGCTGGGGTTTACTTCCAGAAAAACCATGATGGTGGCCCAGCAGCTCTATGAAGGTATTGAATTGGGCCGTAAGGGAATGTCTGGTTTGATTACCTATATGCGAACTGATTCTACCCGTATTTCGGAAATGGCTCAGGCAGAGGCCAAGGCATATATTGTAGAAAACTATGGTCAGGAGTATTATCCAGCCCAGGCTAATGTTTATGCTGCTGGCAAGAAGGCTCAGGATGCCCACGAGGCAATCAGGCCTACCAGTGTAGTTAATGCTCCAGCCACTATTGAGAAATATCTTAACAAGGATCAGTTCCGCCTGTATCAGCTTATTTGGCAGCGGTTTGTGGCTAGCCAGATGGTACCGGCTATTTTTGATACCTTGTCTGTAAAGCTGAATAACGGTGGTTATGCGGCAGCAGCTAGAGGTTCCCAGTTGAAATTTGCAGGCTTTCAAAAGGTATATACCTTGGCGGAAAATGAGAGTGATAAGGATGTAAACCTGCCAGAACTGGCAGAGGGGGACGAGCTTCGTTTAATGAAGGTAGCACCTAAGCAGCATTTTACAGAGCCACCTCCAAGATATAATGATGCTTCTCTGGTTAAGTTGCTGGAGGAAAAGGGCATTGGTCGTCCAAGTACTTACGCCCCAATTATTGAAACTATTTTGGGCCGTGGTTATGTGGCCAGGGTTAGCAAGGCTTTTCAGCCTACTGAGCTAGGTTTTGTGGTAGTGGAGCTGTTGGAGGAATACTTCAAGGATATTGTGGACGAGAAGTTTACTGCTACTATGGAAAGCAAGCTGGACAGTATTGCTGGGGGACAGTTGGATAAGGACAAACTGTTGGCAGATTTCTATGGCCCCTTTGCTGAAGAATTGGACAAGGCGGAGGAGGCTATTGGCCATGTAGAGCTGCCCGTGGAGGTTTCTGATGTGCAGTGTGAGCTCTGCGGCCGCATGATGGTGGTGAAGCAGGGACGATTTGGCAAATTCCTGGCTTGCCCTGGCTTCCCAGAGTGTAGAAATACCAAGCCTCTTTTGAAGGATACTGGCGTTAAATGTCCTAAATGTGATGGAACCATTGTGGAGCGCAAATCTCGCCGAGGCAGAAATTTCTTTGGCTGTAAGAATTATCCTGAGTGCGATTTTGTTACCTGGGATGTACCCCAAAAGGAACCATGTCCAAAATGTGGAGGTTTGCAGCTGAAGCATTTTTATCGCAATGGCAGAGCCTTGCTGTATTGCAATAACGATAACTGCGAAACTAGAATTAACCATCCAATTAATAAGGAATTGGCCAAGCAGCGGGAGAAGGCTGCCAAGGCCAAGGAGAAAGAGAGTGCAGAAAAATCTGATGAATAAAATTATAGTTATAGGGGCAGGATTGGCTGGCAGTGAAGCAGCTTGGCAGGCAGCCCAGCGAGGGATTCCTGTGGATCTGTACGAAATGCGGCCTGTTAAGAATACTCCTGCGCATAAGACGGATCTATTTGGGGAGCTGGTTTGCAGCAACTCCCTGCGGGGAGCTGGCTTGGAAAATGCTGTAGGTGTCCTTAAGGAGGAAATGCGCCGTCTTGGTTCAGTAGTAATGGAGGCAGCAGATGCCACCAAGGTTCCTGCAGGTGGTGCTTTGGCGGTAGACCGCTTAGGCTTTAGTCAGTATATTACTGATAAGGTTAGCAATCATCCTCTCATAAATGTGATTCATCAGGAGGTAGAGGCTATTCCCTATGAGGAGAATGCTGTAACTATTGTAGCCAGCGGCCCTTTAACGGCTGGTGCCTTGGCTGAGGATATTGGCAAACTTATGGGACAGCAGTATTTGTATTTTTACGATGCAGCAGCTCCTATTGTTACTTTGGAGTCTGTGGATATGTCTACGGCTTGGAAGGCTTCTCGCTATGATAAGGGAGAGGCGGCCTATATTAATTGTCCTATGGACAAGGAGCAGTATCAGCATTTCTGGCAGGAGCTGGTTAATGCGGAAAAGGCAGAAACCCACAGTTTTGAAAAGGAAATTTTCTTTGAGGGCTGTATGCCTGTTGAGGAAATGGCCTCTCGAGGGGAGGATACCCTGCTTTTTGGCCCCTTGAAGCCAGTTGGCTTGGTGAATCCTCATACTGGCAAGCTGGCCCATGCTGTGGTTCAGCTGCGGCAGGATAATGCAGAGGGAACCTTGTATAATATTGTGGGCTTTCAGACACATTTGAAATGGCCTGAGCAGAAGCGGGTATTTGGGTTGATTCCTGGTCTGGAAAAGGCGGAATTTGTTCGCTACGGCGTTATGCACAGAAATACCTTTATTAATTCGCCTGAAACCATGAAGCCAACTATGGAATTTGGCGGAAGGGAGAATTTGCTTTTTGCTGGTCAGATGACTGGGGTGGAGGGCTATGTAGAGTCAGCATCCTCTGGCCTGGTGGCTGGCATTAATGCTGCTAGATTGTGTCAAGGCTTGGAGCCAGTGGTTTTTCCTGCGGAAACAGCCCACGGTTCCTTGTGTCACTATATAACTACAGCTCCAGCTAGACATTTTCAGCCTATGAATGTAAACTTTGGCATTATGTCCCCTATCAAGGAGAAAATCAGAGACAAAAAGCTGAAAAAGCAGCGGATTGCCGAGAGAGCTCTGGTTATGCTGGAGGAATTTAAGAATAAATACGAGCTTTAATAGGAGTTTTATTATGGAAAATCAGTTTCATGCTACCACGATTGTGGCTGTAAGAAAAAATGGCAAGGTGGCTATTGCTGGTG
The DNA here is from genome assembly GCA_052272885.1 of Anaerovibrio sp. Lineage (GTDB taxonomy): Bacteria > Bacillota > Negativicutes > Selenomonadales > Selenomonadaceae > Anaerovibrio. Next base: position 7,533 of record DAVZJH010000051.1, read on the forward strand.
ATGGCCAGGTTACCTTTGGCCAGAGCACTATTATGAAGGCTACAGCTAGAAAAATCAGAAAGCTGCATCATGGCAAGATTTTGGCCGGCTTTGCAGGATCTGTGGCAGATGCCTTTTCCTTGTTTGAGAAATTTGAGGCTAAACTGGAGGCTTACAATGGTAATTTGCAGCGGGCTTCTGTAGAGATGGCCAAGGATTGGCGCACAGATAGAGTGCTGCGGAAGCTGGAGGCTTTGCTGCTGGTGGCAGATGGAGAAAATATTCTCATGCTGTCTGGTAACGGCGAGGTTATTGAGCCTGATGGCGGTGTATGTGCTATTGGCTCTGGTGGTTTCTATGCTTTGTCTGCAGCTCGTGCTTTGGCAGAGCATACAGATATGGAGGCTAAGGATATTTGCGTGGAGGCTATGAAGATAGCCGCAGATATTTGTGTATTTACCAATCATAATATTCGTGTTGAGGAATTGGAGTAATTTTCCAAGAGGAGGAATAGTAGTGAACGAACAGACACCAAAGCAGATTGTGGAGGCACTGGATAAATATATTGTAGGTCAGAAGGAAGCCAAGAGAGCAGTGGCGATTGCTCTCCGTAACAGATGGCGCAGCCGTCAGCTGGATAATATCAGCATGCAGGATGATATTGTACCTAAGAATATTCTAATGATTGGCTCTACTGGTGTAGGTAAAACTGAAATTGCCCGCCGTTTGGCCAAGCTAGTGGATGCACCTTTTATCAAGGTAGAGGCTACAAAGTTTACTGAGGTGGGCTATGTAGGCAGAGATGTAGAGTCTATTATCCGTGACTTGGCAGAGACTGCTGTCCGCATGGTGCGCCAGAATAGAATTAAGGCTGTACAGGAAAAGGCCTTGGAAATGGCCCAGGAGCGCATTCTGGATGTGCTGGTGCCAGAGCCAAAGAAATCTGCTAATCCATTTGGCCAGCTTTTTGGCAATTTGGCCAACAATGAGGAGCAGGAGGAAGCTCAGACTGAGGAGCCTAAGCAGTATACTGCTGGCCGTGAATGGTGTCGCAAAAAGCTGGAGGCTGGTGAATACGAGGATAAGGTTATTGAGATTGATGTAGAGGATACCAGCAAGCCTATGGTAGGTATGTTTGCTGGCTCCAGCCTGGAGGGTATGGGAGATAATCTGCAGGATATGATTGGCAATATGATGCCAAAGCGCCACAAGAAGCGGAAGGTAACTGTGGAACAGGCTCGCAAGCTGTTCCAGCAGGAGGAAGCTATGAAGCTGGTGGATATGGAGGAAATTCAGGAAACTGCTGTAAAGCTGGCTGAAAATACTGGTATTGTTTTCCTGGATGAGATTGACAAGGTAGCTGTTAGTGGCAATACCAGTGGACATGATGTATCCAGAGAGGGCGTTCAGAGAGATATTCTGCCTATCGTAGAGGGCTCCACTGTTATGACTAAATATGGCCCAGTTAAGACAGACCATATTCTCTTTATTGCTGCGGGCGCTTTCCACACCTCTAAGCCATCTGATTTGATTCCTGAGCTGCAGGGCCGTTTCCCAATTCGTGTTGAGCTGAAATCCCTGAAGAAGGAGGATTTCAAGCGGATTTTGGTAGAGCCTCAGAATGCTCTTATCAAGCAGTACAAGGCCTTGATTGGCACAGAGGGGATTGAGCTGGAATTTGCTGAGGAGGCTATTGACCGTCTGGCTCAGTTGGCCTGTGATGTAAATGAGCAGAATGAAAACATCGGTGCCCGCCGTCTCCATACCTTGTTGGAGAAGCTTTTGGAGGAGCTGTCCTTCAATGCTCCAGATATGGAGGAAAAGCAGGTAATGGTGGATACAGAATATGTAAACAAGGCGCTGGAGGATATTGTGGTAAATCATGATTTGAGCCAGTTTATTCTGTAATATTATTCCCATCTGTATCAAAAACAGAAGCAATTAAAAAAATACTATAACTTTTATAAGTTCGTAAATTTTTTAGAAATAATCACAAAAAGTTGTGATTATTTCTTTTTTTATGATACAATGTAGTGAAGTGGAAGAAGATTGAAATTTATTCTGCCTATTGAACAAAGTTTTAACACAAAAAATAAAATTGTAATAAGAATGAATTGAAGGAGGAAGTGTATATGTCAACACTTTTGGAGCGTACAAGAAAAATAAACCGTGTACTGCAGCGTTTTCACAATGTGGACTATAAGGAAATGGCTACTGTACTGAGCAATGTTATAGATGCTAATATTTACATTGTAGATACAACAGGCCTTATATATGGCTGTGCTTTTTTGGATGATTTTGAATGCGATGTTATGCTGGAGCATGTAGTTGTGCCCGGCCAGTTCCCAAAGCATTATGTTAATTGGTTGAAAAAAATTGATGAAACCTCAGCCAACCTTCGTTCCAAGAGCGGTACCTGTGCTTTTGGTGAGGAAAATACCATGTGCAAATTCGATGGTAAAAATACCACCATTGTACCTATCTATGGTGTAGGTGAGCGGATTGGCACATTGATTGTGGCTAAATACAATGTGGATTTCTCTGATGATGATTTGCTGCTGGCAGAATATGGCGCTGCTGTAGTAGGTATGGAGATGCTGCATGATAGAGCTCGCCGTACTCAGGAGGAGAGCCAGAAGATTGAAACTGTCCGCATGGCTTTGGGGACATTGTCTATCTCCGAGGGGCAGGCTACCATTGCTATTTTCCGCAAGCTGAAGCGGAAGGATGGCCCGGTTAATGCCTCCAAGATTGCTTATATGCTGACTATTACCCGCTCTGTTATTGTTAATGCTTTGAGAAAGCTGGAATCTGCCGGTGTGGTTGAACCAAAATCCCAGGGTATGAAGGGAACCCATATTAAGGTTCTCAATGAATATCTGTGGAACGGCGTAGAGGAGCTGGCTCACGAGACAGAAATGCATATTGACGATATTTTTGCTGAATATGGCCGCAAGCTGGTAAAACAGTATGTGGAGCAGCATGCTGAGGAGCATGGTGTAGCCGATAATCCAGCAGCTATAAAAGAAAGAATTAACCAGATTTGTGCTGGTATTGACGGGCTGGATATAGATGTGGTGGATATAACCGATATTGATTTTGACAGAGGCTTCAAGGTATATGCTGAGGAGCAGCAGCAATCTGTAGCTGATGTAAATCCTGCTGAAATGCTGGCATGGTACATTCGCAAGTACATGAAAAAATAAATAACTAAAATGAGGCTGTGATGAAGCATAAAAATGTTTTATCACAGCTTTTTATTTGTAACTTTTGCACTATTTTTTTCCATATGAAATTATTATGAAAAAAATACTTCTTAATTTATAGAAAAAATGCTAGAATATAGGGAGATATAAACATTTTACTTAAGATGAGGAAGTGGGTATTCATGCTGGAACAGATTTTGAATTCACCATCATTTAATTATATGCAGCGTGGCATGGAGGCTGCTAACCTTCGTCAGGAGGTTATTAGCAACAATATTGCTAATGTTAATACTCCCAATTTCAAACGCAGTGATGTGGTGTTTGAAACCTTGCTTGCCAAGGAATTGGGGATGGGTGAGGATAAAAATAAGCTTAAAATGGTGAGAACCAGAGATAAGCATTTGCCACAGGCTATGAGCAGTAAGGCAAAGGCAGCGATTCATCTGGATGATACTACTACCATGCGGGTGGATGGCAATAATGTAGATATTGATTTTGAAATGGCGGATTTGGCTAAGAATCAGATTTACTACAATGCTATGGCCAAGAAGATAGGTGGCTATATTCAAGGCGTAAAGAATGTCATAAGCAGTAAATAAGCTGATATATGGATTGGAGAAAGTGCAATGAGTATGTTTGGTGGTATTGACGCAGCAGCCTCCGGGTTGACAGCAGAGCGTCTGAGAATGGATGTAATATCCAATAATATAGCAAATGTCAACTCTACAAGAACTGTGGATGGAGGCCCTTTCAAGCGTAAATATGTTATTTTTCAGCCAAGAGAAGCGGAGAAAAACAGCTTTTCAGCTATGCTGGAGGGAGCAATGAATAAGGGTGGCAAAAACAGAGCCGGTGATGGTGTTAGAGCCATAGGTATTGGTACTGATGACAGCATGGGTAAGCTGGTCTATGATCCTGGCCATCCTGATGCTAACGCAGATGGCTATGTGGAGCTTCCTAATGTGGATATTGTTACCGAGATGGTTGATATGATTACAGCTTCCAGAGCTTATGAGGCTAATGTGACGACTATTAATGCAGCCAAGAGTATGGCTCAGCAGGCATTGAATATCAGCAAATAATAAATGAGGTGAAATCATGGAGATAGAAGCATTACAGATGACTCCGGTGAAAATGCAGGCAGAAAGCCATTTGGGCGAGGATAAGCCAGCCCAGACAGTGCCGGACTTTGGCGAATATCTGAAAAATGCTTTAGGTGAGGTAAACAGTCTGCAGAAGGAGTCAGACAATATGAGTAAGGCTCTGGCGGCAGGACAGGTTGAGGATATATCACAGGTAGTGATTGCTGCGGAAAAGGCAGATATTGCTTTGCAGCTGACACTGGCCGTACGCAATAAAGCGGTAGAGGCCTATCAGGAAATCATGCGTATGCAGGTTTGATAGTTTGTAATTGATGAGATTTATACTGCATAGCAAGGGGATTTTGTGATGGGTGATTTAAAGGAAAAATATCTGCAGCTATGGGGCAGACTGACAAAAAAGCAGCATTATATGGCTATCGGCGGTGTGGTACTGCTGCTGATAGTTATTTTGGCTACCAGTTTTTCCCTAGGCAGCAAGCCAGATATGGTACCGTTGTTTACTAATATGGAAACCAAGGACGCAGGCGAGGTAGCTGCCAAGCTAAAGGAGTCCAAGGTAAATTATGAGGTTCAGGAAACCAAGCAGGGAACCACGATACTGGTGCCTTCGGCCAATGTGCATGAGGCTAGGCTGAATCTGGCCACCGAGGGATTGCCTCGGGGCAACAAGGGCTTTGAAATATTCGATGATAGCAAGCTGGGGGTAACAGAATTTCAGAACAAGGTGAATTATCTGCAGGCCCTGCAGGGTGAGCTGACTCGTACTATTGAACAGATTGAGGCTGTAGAAAAGGCAAGAGTACATATTGTATTGCCAGAGGACAGCCTGTACAAGAAGAATGAAAAGCCAGCTACTGCTTCCATTATGTTAAAGCTGAAGCCTAATCAGCAACTGAATAAAAAGGAAGTTAAGGGTATTGTAAATCTGGCTTCCCGCAGTGTACAGGGATTGGTGCCAGAGAATATTACCGTAGTGGACGAAACTGGCAAGATTCTCAATGATCCAGATGAAGATGAGGATAATGTCAGCATCAAAACCATGACTCAGCTGGATATGACTCGCAAGGTTCAGGAACGGATGCAGAAGGATGTACAGTCCATGTTGGATCAGGCCATAGGCGTAGGACATTCCTATGTGCGGGTAAATGTGGAGCTGGACTTTGATCAGCGCCAGACTGATACTCAGACCTATACACCGGTGGTGGATGATTCTGGTATCATTCGCAGTGAGCAGACTATTAATGAGTCCTATAATGGCACCTCCAACTCACCAGGAGGCCCAGCTGGAGTACAGTCTAATGTACCTGGCTATGTGGCTCAAAACAACAATAGCAATGCTAATTATTCCAAAAAGGAAAGCACCAAGAACTATGAGATTAATGAGGCCAAGGAAAAGACAGTGGCTTCGCCAGGCTCCATTAAGCGTGTAAATATTGCGGTTTTGGTTAATGAAGATATTACTCAGGCACAGCAGGAAAGCATTCAGCGTTCTGTAGCTTCTGCTGTGGGCATTAACGCAGACCGTGGTGATACTGTATCTGTTGAGCCGTTGCCATTTAGCACTGAGGCTGCTGATAAGCAGGCAGCAGAGGAGCAGGCAGCCAAGGATGCAGCTAATTTGAAGATTGCCCTGATTGTAGCAGCTATTCTGCTGTTGATAGGCGGCATAGCTGGTTACTTCTACTGGAAGCGTAAGAAGCGTCTGGAGGCTGAGGCCGAGGCTGCCCGTTTGGCAGAGGAAGAGGCTGAGCTGGAGAGACAGCGTGCTGAGGAGGCCCGTGCTGCTATGCTGGAGAATGGCGAGATAGAGCCTGAGGAAATGACTCAGGAAGAGCAGGAGCATCTGTCAGAGCGTCAGACTATTGAGGAACTTATCCGCAATAAGCCTGCTGAAATGGCAATGCTGGTTAAGACCTGGTTGTCGGAGGACTAAAAATTATGGATATGTATGGTGATGAGCCAGAGCTGAATAATCAGCAAAAGGCAGCAATATTATTTATCGTACTGGGGCCTGAATATTCCTCCATGTTATTCAAGCATATGAATGACGAGGAAATCGAAAAGGTGACTCTGGAGATTGCCAATCACAAGCAGGTAACACCTGAAGAAAAAAAGGCAGTTATTTCAGAATTTTATCAGATGGCTAT
>DAVZJH010000052.1:0-13741 GCA_052272885.1 Anaerovibrio sp.
GGGCATGACACTTTTGCGTCGGGAGACTCTTGCTTTTGCGCAGCAAAAGTGGCCCGGTGGCACTCTTTTCCTTTACGGTTTCTGTGAATTGGCTCAGCGACAAGCGGTATTTGTGCGTAAGGATAAATCATCAGATAGGGCCATTAAGTCGGACAGAGCAAAAGTCGCCATGACCGCAGGCTGTATTTCGAGAACATTTATAGCTTCCTCCTTGCTTGTACTGCATATTTCGATAAATATAGCATAGTAAATTATTTTAGGGGTTGCAATGGGTATTTTTGCTGTACATTGTATACACTATAAATATATACCCAATACGGGAATTTTGTGTTATTATTATCTATGTAAATATCGTCATATATTTACACCTAACTATACCATTATATGTATATCATCTAGGGGTGGTATATACTGAGAAAGGAAGAATAGATTATGAGAATTGGTATTTATGGTTATGGTAATTTGGGCCGTGGTGTAGAGGCTGCTGTACGTCAAAACGATGATATGGAGCTGGTGGCTGTTTTTACCCGCCGCAATCCAGAGACTGTAAAGCTACAGACTGAGGGTGTTAGGGTATATCCTGCTGCTGAGGCTGCTAATCATGCTGATGAGATTGATGTACTGGTACTTTGTGGCGGCAGTGCTACAGATTTGCCAAAACAGACTCCAGAGCTGGCTAAATACTTTAATGTAATTGATAGCTTTGATACTCATGCCCGTATTCCAGAGCATTTCGCCAATGTAGATGAGGCTGCACAGGCAAGCGGCCATACTGCTTTGATTTCCTGTGGCTGGGACCCAGGTATGTTCTCTCTGAATCGTCTCTATGCCAATGCAGTTTTACCACAGGGTAATGATTATACCTTCTGGGGTAAGGGTGTTAGTCAGGGACATTCTGATGCTATTCGCCGGGTTAAGGGCGTTAAGGATGGCAAGCAGTACACCATTCCTGTAGAAGCTGCCCTGGAGTCTGTACGAAACGGTGAGAACCCAGAGCTGACTACTCGCCAGAAGCATGTGCGGGAGTGCTTTGTGGTAGCTGAGGAAGGGGCAGATCTGGCTCAGATTGAAGCAGATATTAAGAATATGCCAAATTATTTCTCTGACTATGATACTACCGTACATTTTATCAGTGAGGAGGAGCTTAAGGCTAACCATAGCGGTATTCCTCATGGCGGTTTTGTATTCCGTACTGGTGTAACAGGCTTCAATGGTGAGCACAAGCATGTTATTGAATATAGCTTGAAGCTGGATTCTAATCCAGAATTTACTTCCTCTGTAATTCTGGCCTATGCACGGGCTGTAAATCGTCTCCATCAGGAGGGTGTTAATGGCTGTAAGACAGTATTTGATATTGCCCCAGCCTATCTGTCTCCATTAAGCGGTGAAGAGCTGAGAGCTCATATGCTGTAATAAGGCAACAAAAACTTAGAACTGTCCCATAGGGAAAATAAAGCTAAAAGCGGATTATGTTGAATTTTGCTGATTACCTTTGCCTGTGGGACAGTTTTTTTGTGAGTAGTTAGATATAAAAGGAGGACAACAGTGGTTTTAATATAATTGAAAACTTCAACCACTTTTTGGGCATATATTTGTCCCTGAATCTGGCTAATTTTCCTATAGAGGTGGGGGACATCGGACATCTATTTATATTTGGGCATAAAAAAACCGCCTTAGTTATGGGGAAATCTCATAAGTAGATTTATACCTATGAATTAGCACCATAACTAAGGTGGTTTTGGGTATTTGCTAATTAATCTTCCAGCAGAACCTTGCCTGTAAACTGGTCTGTGATTAATACATTGGCATAACGGCCCTTTAGGGCGGCCTTAATGGCATTGATTTTGCCTTCGCCACCAGAAATCATAATGCTGTATTCCTTGTCCCGCAGCTCACTCAGAGTAATGCCTACAGTGCGTTCATCCAAATCTCTATTGCAGACTCTGCCCTCTACATCAAAGAAGCGAGAGCAAATATCTCCCACGGAATTCCGCTGAATCTTTTCCTGCTCCTGAATATCGGTATAGCCAAGGCGGAAGAACAAGGCATTAGGACGGACCGTACCTACGCTGAACAGGGCAATATTGGCATGACGGCCCAGCTCCAGTATCCGTTTGATATATCTATCCTTGTCCACCTGCTCCTTAGTAGCCTTGTTATCAAAAATAACAGGCAAAGGAAGATACTGGGCTACAGTATTAAAATTATTCGCAAAATTCTCTAAAATCTCTCGTGAGTAATTGTTCCATTCGGAATTGCTTAAGCCACCCTCCAGCTGTACAACCTGAGAACCCTTTATGGAACGAGGAATTAAGGCTTGAGACATATTGTACAGGGTTGTACCCCAGCCCACACCAATGACATCCCCATCTTTGATAATGCTATCCAGATACTGGGCAGCCGCAATGGAGATGTATTTTTTGATTTCTTCCTCGTCATTGATGGTAGATGAGGCAATTTTTACATCCTTGAGATGAAGCTTGTCCTTGAGGCGCTGCTCCATAATACTCATATCCTCTACAGGATCTATAATCTGGATGTTAACATAGCCCTTATCCTTGGCATACTGAAGCAGACGGGAAATAGAAGGTCTGGATACGCCCAATTCCTGAGCTATTTTCTGTTGGCTATAATCTGAACGGTAATATAATTTGGCCACATTGATGGCCAATTTGTCTTTATCTCGGTACATATGATGTCCCCCTAGAATCCGTTATTGTTCACGTTGACAATATTCGCATATTTATTATGAGAGTAAAATGGGAAAAAAGTCAAGGTGTTTGTGAAAATAAATTAATAAGGCTAACTAAACTGCAAGAATAATAAAAAAATTTAACGAAAGTTCATTTTTATTTTAACATAGGTTTCAAAATATGTAAATAAGAAGAAACAAAATAAAAAAATAGCAATTCTCGGGTGAGGGTTGCTATTTTTTAACAGTGCTAAATATAATTTTCAGGAAAATATAGGCCTGGGCTAGGCAGAAAATTTCTAATTGAATTCAGATTTTGTATTTAATGAATAGATTTCTTCTTGAAACGGCCACCAACAATATCGTGAACTGGATTGATTGTTACAAAGGCTGTTTCGTCCTTTTCTAGGGCGATTTCCTTTAGTTTTACCACTTCCAATCTAGTAACCACGCAGTAAAGAACCTGCTTGTCATCACCAGTGTATGCGCCTTGCCCATGGAGATAGGTTACGCCACGGCCAAGACGATGCATAAGAGCATCGGCAATCTCCTCATATTCGTCAGAAACAATCATCACAGCATAGGACTCATCCAAGCCCTTCAGCACCACATCAATCATTTTGGAAATGATAAAATAGGCTACTAAGGAATACATGGCCTTGTCCCAGCCAAAAACGAAGCCGGCAGCACCTAAGATAAATAGGTTGAAGAACATAACCACCTCGCCTACGGAGAAGGAGGTTTTGCGGTCTAGGATAATGGCTGTAATCTCAGTACCATCCAGAGAACCGCCCTGCCTTATAACCAGTCCCACACCAGCACCGGCAATAATGCCACCGAAGATTGCTGCCAGGAAATAGTCTTCGGTAATTCTCGGCACCGGCTCTAAGAATTCAGAGAAGATGGAGAGGGCTATGATAGATATTATAGTAGAAATGGCAAAGGTTCTGCCAATCTGCTTGTACCCTAGATAAAGGAAAGGCAGGTTTAGGACAACCATATATACACCAAAGGGAATGCCTGTTAAATAGCTGGCCATAATGGAAATACCTACTATGCCACCATCAATAATGTTGTTGGGAACCAAAAATATCTCCAGCCCAGCACTGTAAATCAGAGAACCGATAATCAGAACCAGATATTTTTTTATCCAGTCCATAGCGGTTTTGCGCCGGCGCAGAAGAGATACCTTGTTGTTATTTTTCATACTATACCACCTTTGGCTAAAAAGTTTCTTCCTATTTATTATAGAAGAAAAACCTTGCTATTGTCCAGTGATATAGAATGTATACAGTATTGCTATGTTTTAAGAATTTTTTTGCCTATAGCTTTTCCTGCTTAAAAAGTGTAATATATATGAAGATAATTTCGGCGAAATGTATGTAATGCAGAGAAGATGGAGTGAATATAATGCGTGTAATAATTATCGGTGCCGGCAAGCTGGGTTATAGCATAGCAGAGCTGCTCTCTCAGGAGGAATACGATATTGTAGTCATCGACAAAGAGGAGGGGCAGCTGGAGAACATTAAGGAGAATCTGGATGTTTTGACTATGGCTGCCAACGGTTCCAGCCCTATTACCATGGACAACCCTGATGTACAGGGGGCAGATATTCTCATTGCTGTTACAGGCAGTGATGAGGTAAATATGGTGTGCTGTATTTTGGCCAAGAAGCATGGCATAACTCATACTGTGGCTAGAATCAGGGATATGCAGTTTATGTCTGAGGCCAAGGATTATCTCAAGGCTAATTTTGATATTGATTTGATGCTGAACCCTGAGTATATTACCTCTATGGAGATTAATCGGATTCTCATGGTGCCAGCAGCCCTTAACGTGGAGGATTTTGCTGAGGGGAGGGTGCGGCTTTTTGAGACGAAGGTGCGACGCAATTCACCTTTAGCAGGCACCCCTTTGAAGAATCTGGATATACCAAAATCCATTTTGGCGGCTATGATTTTCCGAGATCATCGCATGATTATTCCTCATGGTGATGATTGCTTGCTGCCTCATGATAATGCTTATTTTGTGGGGGAAGCTGGCGCAATTGTCAACTTTAGCAAGAATCTGGTCAGAAGTGATGCGCGAAAAATCAGTCGGGCGGTGATTATTGGTGCTGGTCGAGCTGGCAGATTTACCGCTAGGATTCTGGACAAGCAAGGAGTTCAGGTCAAAATATTCGATATGAACCGGGAACGCTGCCGCTTGATTGCTGGCACGCTGTCCAGTCACAGCATGGCTATTCATGGTGATGGCACCAATATTGATTTGTTGCAGTCAGAGGGAATCAGCGATGCCGATATTATGATCTGTATGACGGATGATGACAAGCTGAATTTGCTGCTGGCCTTGATGGGACGGCATCTGGGGGCGGCCAAAACCATAGTTACCGTAAATAGATATGATTATATTGAGCTAATGGAAAAGGTGGGCGTGGATATTGTATTGTCTTCCCGCTTCTTGGCAGCCAGCGAAGTGTTGGCCTTTGTACGGAGAGGGGGCATTGTTTCCGTATCCCTGTTGGAGGGAGCCAAGGCAGAGGCTATAGAGGTTGTGGTTCAGCCGGGAGCCAAGGTAGCTGGCAAAAAGCTGATGGATGCTGCTTTGCCTAGAGAATGCTTGGTATGTGGCTATGTGCGGGATGAGGAAGCTTTTGTGCCAAATGGTAATTCAGTGTTGAATCCTGGGGATAGAGCTATTATTATTGTTCAGATGAAGCATTCTAAAAATGTATTGAAATATTTTCAAAAGGATTGAGTGACAGAATGAATAAGCTGGTTCTATTGTTAATGGGCCGAGTAATTCTGCTTTGTGGAGGCCTGCAGCTGATACCCTTTTGCTATAGTCTATATCATGGGATGTGGCAAACTGTAGGGGCTTTTGCAGCATCTATTTTGGCAGCCCTGCTGGCAGGTGTTATTCTGGTAGGACGAGGTCAGGAGCCGGAGGAAAGCCTTAGCGTTTTGGCTGGAGCAGGATTCCTCTTTGTGTGTTGGTGGATAATGTCCTTCTTTGGTGGGCTGCCCTATTATTTAGATGGGGATTTAACCCTGATAAATAGTATATTTGATAGTATCTCCTGTTTTACTACTACAGGTGTTATGGATTTGCCTTATAGGGCCGATGATGCGATAATCCTATGGCGCAGTCTGTCCCAATGGCTGGGAGGCTATATGGTCTTGCTGCTGTTGAGTACGGTACTGCCTGGCACCAGCGGCTGCTTTGGTACGACATTTATTATGCCAGGCAGCTTGCGCACTGGCCCTATTACCTTGCGGCGGATAAACCGTACTTCGGTAAAAATTCTGCGTATTTATACTTTGGTAACTGTTTTAGGTTTTCTTTTGTATATGTTTAGTGGCTTGGGATTTTTTGATGGGGTTAATATGGCTCTGGTGACCATATCTACAGGAGGCTGTTATACACCAGCTGCCGATATTGGCCTTAGTGGCTGGGTGGTGGTTACGGCACTGTTGGGAATCGTGGCTGCTGGTTGTAATGTTTTTATGTACTGGCAGGCCTTGGACTTTAAGGAATGGCGGTTTGTAATCCACACCTGGAAAAATAGCGAAATGCGGCTTTTTGGTCTGATGGTGGCAGCCTTTACAGGGATAATAGCCTTGCATCTCTATCTGGCGGGATTTTACAGCTTCCCGGATGCTGTGAGCAATTCCCTGTTTCATGTGGTTTCCTTTGGCTGTACCAATGGTATTATGGCAGAGAATATGTATCATTGGGATGATGTGGACAAATTCTTTTTGATGTGTATTGCCCTGATTGGTGGCTGTATGGGCTCTATTTCTGGAGGCTTCAAAATATTCCGCCTGCAGGTGCTGTTGAAAAGCTCTCTGGCAGAAATGAAGCGTACTTTGCATCCCAATATGGTAGTCCATATTGTTATTGATGGGCGGACGGTGCCACAGAAGATTATTGAGCGTATTCTGGGGTATTTCTTTATGTTTTTCCTGTGTATGTTGTTTTCTTTGCTGGTTTTGTCCTTGACGGGATTGAATATGCAGCAGACTATGGATATGACTATTGCTTGTCTTACCAGTTCTGGGCCAATGATGATGTTTCATCTTGATGCTCAGGAGGTTCGAATGCTGCCGGATTGGGCCAAGCTATATTGTAGTTTGCTTATGATTATTGGCAAGATAAATATTTTTACCTTCCTGCTTCTGGCTCATGGAGCCTGGACAGGATTGAGAGAAAGGTATTGGTAGGTGGGGTAAATGAATCTAAAGGTTATTGCATATGTGCTAGGCCAGCTGCAATTTGCGGTTACCCTGTCCCTGGGTGTTCCCTTTGTCATGGCCTTGTATTGGGGGGAAGCCTGCGCTATGGATTTTGCCGGTACCATGCTGATAAGTCTTGGGGTAGGTGTAGCCCTTAGTAATTATGGCGAGCTGGAGCATGATAGCCTGACCATTCGAGAGGGCATTGCGGTTACAGGTATTGCCTGGTTTATTATTCCTTTGCTGGCTTCCCTGCCTTTTTTGGCAGGTCATTATTTGAATCCAATTGACAGTATTTTTGAAGGGGTATCTGGTTTGACCTGTACGGGAGCCTCTGTTATTCAGAATCTGGATGTTGTGCCGAGAAGTATTGTTTTGTGGCGCAGTATTACCCATTGGGTGGGAGGCTTGGGCATTATAGTTATTTATATTGCCATGTTTCCCCAGGCAGGCAGCGGCGCCGCCAAAATGTTTAATGCAGAAGGGGCAGGGCCTACAGAGATGCGGGTGGTGCCTAGAATGAAATCCACAGCCAATGCCCTTTTGCTTATGTATGTGTTTTTTTCTGTTATTCTGACTACTTTGCTGTTACTGTGTGGCACAAGTCTTTTTGATGCGGTGAATCTGGCTATGTCGGCTATAGCCACAGGTGGTTTTGCTACTACTAATGGTAGTGCAGCAGATTTTCACAGCCTGCCTGTGGAGCTGGTGCTGATTATCTTTATGCTGGTCGGCGGGGGCAATTTTGGCTTGTATTTTTTGGCTTACAAAAAGGGATATCGACATATTATCAGGGATACGGAATTTAGGGTCTATCTAGCTATTTATGCAGTGGTTACTATTTTGGTAACCTTGAATCTTCATGATGCTATGGGATGGCAGATGGGAGATGCTCTGCGGGGGGCGGCCTTTCAGATTTCTTCTATTATGACTTCTACAGGTTTGAGTACCTGTAATTTTAATGAGTGGCCAGCTTTCTCCCAGTTTTGTATTATTCTGGTAATGCTGATGGGAGGCTGTGGCGGCTCTACCAGTGGTGGTATTAAGGTTTCTCGTGTGATCATTCTTTGGAAAATGGTGGGGACGATTATTCAAGAGAAACTTCACCCTAATAGTATTGCCAGGGTTACGATGGAGAGTCAGAGCCAATCCTCCACAGTGGTGTATCGAGTGGCCAGATTCTTCTTTTTGTATGTGATGATAGCCTTGTTGGCGGCCTGTGCCTTTAATTTTGATGGCCTGCCGGTGGTGGATTCTATTTTGCTGGGACTGTCCTGCATGGGCAATGCGGGGGTGGCCTTTGGCGTGGCTTATACCTTTTATGATTTGCCAGATGTAACCAAGCTGGTTTGCTGTCTGTGCATGATCATAGGCAGGTTGGAGATATTTACCTTTTTGGCCATGCTGCAGCCGGGATTCTGGAAGCGCAATAGTAATTGGTAAAAGGTATAGCAGGGCTGTTTTGATTGACATTAACGGTTTAGATATGCTATGCTATATGAGTCAAACAATGAAGAAATTTGCCAAGTTGGTGGATTTCATTTAGATAACATGAGGGGAGACTGCTGTATGTCAGCTGTTGTAGTTTTAGGCACCCAGTGGGGTGACGAAGGCAAAGGTAAGATTGTAGATTATTTGGCACAGAAGGCTGAGACTGTTGTCCGCTATCAGGGCGGCAGCAATGCTGGCCATACTGTTGCTGTTGATGGTGTAGAATACAAGCTGCGCTTGATGCCATCCGGTATTCTGTACAAGGGAACCCTGTGCGTAGTAGGCAATGGTGTTGCCTTTAACCCAAAGGTTATGCTGCAGGAAATGGACGGCATGATTGCTCAGGGCATTGATGTCAGCGGTATCCGTATCAGCAACCGCGCTCATGTGGTTCTGCCATATCATTGCGAGATGGATGGCTACATTGAGGAGCTGAAGGGCGATAACAAGGTTGGCACTACCAAGAATGGTATTGGCCCATGCTATGCAGATCGTGATAACCGTATTGGTATCCGCGTTTGCGATTTTATTGACAAGGAAGAGTTCGCCAAGCGCCTGAAGGAAAATCTGGAGCTGAAGAACATGGAGATTGTCAAGCTCTATGGCAAGGAGCCTATGGACTATGAGTCCATGCTGAAGGAGTACGAGGGCTATGCAGATCGTCTCCGTCCATATGTATGTGATACCATTGCGTTGCTGCATGATGAGCTGAAGGCTGATCGCAAGATTCTCTTTGAGGGTGCTCAGGCTACCATGCTAGATATTGACTATGGTACCTATCCATATGTTACTGCTTCCCATCCTATTTCCGGTGGTATCGGTGTTGGCGCTGGTGTAGCACCTCGTGATATTGACAAGGTTGTAGGCGTAGTAAAGGCATATTGCACCCGTGTAGGTGAAGGTCCATTCCCTACCGAGCAGTTGAATGAGATTGGTGACACCATTCGTGATGCTGGTCATGAATATGGTACTGTAACTGGCCGCCCTCGCCGTACTGGCTGGTTGGATGCCTGCATTGTACGCTATGCTGGCCTCCTGTCTGGTATTGATTATATGGCTATTACACGTCTGGATATTCTGGATTGTATGGATGAAATCAAGATGTGTGTTGCCTATAAGTATAAGGGTGAGATTCTCAACGAGATTCCTGCTTCTTTGAAGGTATTGGCTGAAGTAGAGCCTGTTTATGAGACTTTCGAGGGCTGGAAAACTGATATTAGCGGTATTCGTACCTATGAGGAGCTGCCTGAGAAGGCTCGCATCTATTTGGAGCGTATGGCCGAGGTTACTGGTATTGATCTGGGTATTGTGTCTGTAGGTCCAAATCGTGATCAGACCATCGTTTTGGCCAAGGATTTGTTCTAATCTAACTAAATAGATTAATATTGCAGGGATTGTTGAAGGCCTGCTAAAGAGGGTTTGCTGGTCTGCTTGCAGATTGGCAAACCTTTTTTGTGACTTTTAGAGGATTTGTGTAGGGGAGAGTTTTATGTTAGAACTGCAAAATGTTACTTATACAGTGACAGAGAATAACATAGAGAAAAATATTATTGACCATATGGATTTGGTGATTCCAGATGGCAAATTCGTAGTAATAACCGGCCCAAATGGTGGCGGTAAATCCACTTTGGCCAAGACAATTATGGGTATTAACCATATTAGCTCTGGTCGTCTGCTTTTTGACGGAGAGGATATTACAGCAAAGAATATTACGGAACGTGCCAAGCTGGGAATCAGTTTTGCTTTTCAGCAGCCAGTGCACTTTAAGGGCATTAAGGTTATTGACCTTTTGCGTTTGGCTACTGGTAAGAATATTTCCAAGGACAGTGCCTGTGAATATCTGTCCAAGGTTGGCTTGTGCGCCAAGGAGTATATTAACCGTGAGGTAAATAATTCTTTGTCTGGCGGTGAGTTGAAGCGCATTGAGATTGCTACTGTGCTGGCTAGAGGCACCAAGTTCTCTATTTTTGATGAGCCAGAGGCTGGCATTGATATTTGGAGCTTCCAGAACCTGATTCAGGTATTTGAAAATATTCGTAAGACTGTACAGGGGACAGTTTTGATTATTTCCCATCAGGAAAGAATCCTGAATATTGCCGATGAAATCGTGGTTATTGAAAATGGCAAGGTGGCTAAGCAAGGGGCCAAGGCAGATATTCTGCCAGAGCTATTAGGTACGGCTTCTGCCGTTAATGCGGCTTGCTCCAAGCTGGACCCAAAGGGAGGTTTCTAAGATGTTAGACAATATTCAGATGCATATGCTGACAGAGGTGGCTGATCTGCACGGCGTACCAGAGGGAGCCTATAATTTCCGCGTTAATGGTGAAAAGGCTGGGCGGAATACCACAGCTAATATTGATATTGCCACTAAAACTGACGGCAAAAGCGGTATAGATATCCGCATCAAGGATGGCACCAAGAATGAAAGTGTGCATATTCCTGTTGTTCTTAGTGAAAGCGGTATCAAGGAAACCGTCTACAATGATTTCTATGTAGGTGATAATTGTGATGTGGTTATTGTAGCAGGCTGCGGTATTCACAATTGTGGCAATCAGGATTCTCAGCACGATGGTATTCATCGCTTCTATGTAGGCAAGAATTCCAAGGTGCGGTATGTGGAAAAGCATTATGGCGAGGGTGACGGCAAGGGAAAGCGGATATTGAACCCTGTAACCGAGGTTTATCAGCAGGCTGATAGCTATGTGGATATGGAAATGGTACAGATAAAGGGTGTTGATTCTACTCATCGTATTACCAAGGCTGAATTAGCTGAGGGGGCAACTATGATTGTCCATGAGCGGTTGATGACTCATGGTGACCAGATGGCTACCAGCGTTTACGAGGTTAAGCTGCAGGGGAAGGACTCCAGTACAGATGTTATTTCTCGTTCTGTAGCCAGAGACAATTCCGAGCAGGTTTTTGAAGCTGCTATTGTAGGCGAGACTGCCTGCAACGGTCATGCTGAATGTGATGCCATTATAATGGACAAGGCTCATGTAGTGGCTATACCAAAGCTGGATGCCAAGGATGTGGATGCAGCTTTAATTCATGAGGCGGCTATTGGCAAAATCGCCGGAGACCAGCTTATCAAGTTGATGTCTCTAGGCCTTACTGAGGCTGAGGCAGAAGCTCAGATAATCGGCGGTTTCCTGCGGTAATAGGCAGAGGTGAGGCGATGGTTGTACATGGTGCGGTGATTATTGAGCAGGGGGTGACCTTTGCTATTGTGGTGGTAAAGCCAGAGGTGACACAATATACAGTGCGAGCCACTCGATTTAGGCAGGCTATCAGGCCTTATTTTCCTAATATGCCTATTATCCTTATGAGTCAGGATAAGGAGGGGAAGCCTCATTACTATGGCCGTAAGGATGTGGTGGAGTTTCTACGGGAAATTCCTTTGGATAGAATCCCCTGGAAAACCTATCATATATACTGAATTTTGTTCGCTAATAAAAAAGGAGCTGTTCCCTTGGTGAAATATTGATATATCCCCCCGATACTGGTTGTCCAGTATTGGGGTACATATCAATATTCATCACTAAAGGGCAACTCAATAAGGGATTTTTTATCCTTTGAAAAATTCGGCATAGTTGATTGTAATATCGGCTATGCCGTTTTTTCTTTTCTGGGTGCATGGAATTCTCCAATGCAGTTGTAAATGATTTGAACACGCTGACACCTGCGACCATCTACTTTCTCGGCTGCGTAGACATTGATGCGTTTTACGAAAGTACGAATAATCTGAGCGTCCAACTCTTGAATATCGGTAAACTGATGTACCATCTTCAAGAAGGAATCGGCATTGGCTGATTTTTCTCTAACCCCATCAATCGCAACCTGCAATTCTGCCACACGACTTTCAAGCTGTTTCTCTTCTGCCTCGTAGGTAGCAGACATTTTCACGAAACGCTCGTCAGTGATTTTTCCTTCCACATTGTCCTCGTAAAGTTTCTGGATAAAAGTGTCCAGTTTAGAGATTCTAGCCTTTGCCTGCTCGTATTCTTTTTTGCTGTCACGAAGTTCTTTCTCGGCAGCCTTTGCAGAAGATTTTGTAATCATCTCCACAAATTCATCTTCATGCTCTCTGGCATAGGCTGTGACTTCTTTTAGCTGTGCAAGTAAAATTTCCTCAATGACAACATTTCTGATTTGGTGTGAAACACATAGCTCTTTTCCTTTCTTACGATAGGTAGCACAAACGAGGTGTTCCTTATCGTGAGTCCAGCCTTTGCTTCTAACTTGGTACATTTTTGCACCACAATCCGCACAAAACACCATCCCAGAAAGTATTGGCATTTCACCCATTGGTGTGCGTCTGCCATCTCTGATTCTTTGCACTGTGTCAAAGGTTTCTTGGTCAATGACAGCCTCGTGGGTATTCTCTAACACCTGCCAATTTGATGGGTCGTTCTTTAGCGTTTTCTTAGATTTGTAGGATTTTTTGTAGGTTTTGAAATTCACTGTGCGCCCCAAGCATTCTTGATGTGCCAGAATGTCACCCACAGTTCGTGCTGACCATGAATAAGGATTTTCTGGCACAAGAGATGTGCTTGGAAGTCCTATGCTTTTGTAGTAGGCAGATGGAACTAAAACCTTGTCCTGTTCCAGAATGCCTGCAATATGACTGGGACCGAATCCTTCCATGCAAAGTTTGAAGATTCTTCTTACCACATCGGCTGTAGTTTCTTCCACAATCCAATGGTGCTTGTCATCCAGGTCTTTCATGTAGCCGTAAGGTGGAACAGTGCATAGTGGTTTTCCAGACTCACCCTTAGCCTTGAACACGGATCTGATTTTCTTGGAAGTATCCTTTGCGTACCACTCGTTTATGATATTAAGGAATGGTGTCAAATCGCTATCCTGCTGATTGGCACTATCGACACCATTGTTGATGGCAATAAAGCGAATGTCACAGCCGGGGAATAAAACCTCGGTGTAGTAGCCAACCTTAAGGTAATCTCTACCCAAACGGCTCATGTCTTTTACAATTATGGTAGCCACGCCACCGTCCTCGACAAGAGCAATCAATCGTTGCCAATCCGGTCTATCAAAGTGATATGGTATAAATAAAGTTGTCACCTTACTCTCAAGGAATTAATATATACTTATGACTATAAGGAGGACGAAAAAATGTCAGCTGGAAAAGTCTATGATCTTGAATATAAGATTCAAGCAATAAAACTTGCTAATGAAATTGGCCAAGCAAAGGATGCCGCAGAGTTAGGTATATCTAAAAACACCATATATACCTGGATTAGAAAGGTTCGCTTAGGGCGACTTGATTTAGGTGAAGGTATGCATACTCCTAAATCTGCAATGACAC
>DAVZJH010000053.1:0-13655 GCA_052272885.1 Anaerovibrio sp.
CGATGATTCGACAACAGCCGGAGGGGCGTGACACTTTTGCGTCGGGAGACTCCTGCTTTTGCATAGCAAAAGTGGCCCGGTGGCACTCTCTATCATTACGGCCTCTGTGAATTGGCTCAGCGACAAGCGGTATTACTGCGTTAGGATAACCCCTCAGATAGGGCCATTAAGTCGGACAGAGCAAAAGTCGTTATGACCGCAGGCTGTATTTCGAAAAATTTTGACATATCGAATTATATTTATATACCTAGGGAGATAGTCAACTCGGCAAATTCAGAATTTATCGCATAAGCTCAGCCAGTTTTCTAACCTTGCCAGCAATATCCTCAGCACCAGTTATCTCCGAAACCACACACACAGTATCCGCACCTGCACCTCTTACCTTAGTAATATTATGCTCCTTGATACCCCCAATAGCCACAAAAGGCAATGCTGCATGCTCATTGGCATAAGTAATATACTCCAGCCCCACAGGCACCGCTGTAGCCTTGGTCTGAGTAGCAAAAACAGGCCCACATCCTACATAGTCCAAAATATCCGTCAACCGATTAGCCTCCTGCAGCTGCTCCGGCCCGTGAGTAGACCAGCCTATAATCTTATCAGGCCCCAAAAGCTTCCGCACTACAGCCGGTGGCAAATCGTCCTGGCCAATATGCACCCCATCAGCATCTACCGCCAAAGCCAAATCCACAAAATCATCAATAATAAATGCTGCCCCATAGCTCTGAGCCAGTTCCCGCAAACGAAGGCACTCCTCATATCTAGCCAGTCCACTTTTAGTCTTTTCCCTATACTGAATGAAGCGGATACCTCCCTCCAGCATAGCCCGAACAACCTCCATATTATTCCTACCATTAGACATACTCTCTGCCGTAATACCATATATAGGAAATGCCTTAAAGCACTCCATAGCTTCCTGTCGATTCATAAAAATCACTCCCTCATAGCATTTATATTTATTATAATACTCCCTCAACAAAAGCCAAGGGAGTACACAAAATTACTATTTATCCTAGATTCTCACCATTGTTTCTGCCATCAGCAGCACCTGTGGTGGTATAGTATGAAGCTCCAGTGTTTCCTTTGGAGAGTGAATATCGTTATTGCTAGTACCAATGGATACCACATCAATTGCAGGATTGTGCTGGAGATGCCAGCTGCACTCCAAGCCTGCATGAATAGTAGCTATGCGAATAGGCTGCTGATTCTGCTCCTGGAAAACCTCACTCATAATCTCTGCCAGCTTGCTGTCCTTCCGCTCCGCCCAGCTAGGAAACATAGTGCCGTATTTCACATCAAAGCCTGCCACTCTGCCAATAGCACCAGCAGTAGCATAATACTCTTTAATGCATTCCTCCCGGCTGGAGCGAGGCATATACTGTACAGACATAAGCTTCTTGTCAACATCAGTAGTTACCACGCCAATATTAGCAGAGGTTTCTACCAAACCTGGACACAGCTGGGACATGGCAGAAACACCATTGGACAAAATCAACAGCAAATCAATCAAGCTATCTCCATCTGCCTTCTCCATAGCCTGACAGGAACCAGCCTCTAATTCCTTCAAAATCAGAGAAGCATTTTCCTCAATATCGCCATAATGTCCCATAAAGTGTGTATATGCCTCATCTACCAGCTGCTGTACCTGTGCAGGCTCCATATCCATATAAAATACAGATTCTGCTACACTTGGAATAACATTCTTGGCTCTGCCACCATTAAAGGATACCAGCCGGAAGCCCTGTCCCCTGCTGCGGATACCATCCAGACAAACCGCCATAGCCTTCAAGGCATTGGCCGCACCACAGTTGATTTCCTCCCCAGAATGACCACCCTTAAGACCAGCCAGCTTCAAGGAATAAGCCTTGCCCTTAACTTTCTCTGCCAGCTTATAGCTTCTAGTGAAATCCATATCTCCACTACCTGCACTACCTACAGTCAGCAAATCCCAATCCTCAGAATCACAGTTAATCAGATACTTTACACCCTCAAAATGCTCATCCCGCAGATTCATAGAGCCAGTCATACCAGCTTCCTCATCTACAGTAATAATCGTCCGAATTGGTCCGTGGCTCTGAAGGTTTTTCATAATGTAAACAATAATGGCAATACCCATACCATCATCAGCACCAAGGCTGGTGCCATCCGCATGGAGCTTATCTCCCTCTCGCACCAGCTTAATAGGATCCTTAATTGGATCATAGGCCACACCATCATCAGCCACGCAAACCATATCCATATGAGCCTGCAATACCACCAATGGCTTGTCCTGACAATCATCGGTAGCAGCCATGTCAGCAATAATATTATTTACCTTATCCTGCTCCACCTGGCAGCCCATATCTGAAAACAGCTTGTAAAGATAATCGCTGACAGCCTTCTCATGACCAGAAGGACGAGGAATCTCTGCCAGCTTGGCAAATTCTGCCAACACTCCCTCAATAATATCTTCCTTGCTAATATTGCTAATGTTGTTCATTCCCTAAAACCCTTTCTTTTTTGTTATAACCCCTGGATTATTCAAAGAAAATGATTTTTCATTTTCTTTCAATGGGGTTTCGACGAGGGTGGAGATATTAGCTCCACCCTGTTATTAGCACATCTTTCCCGCCACCTATAGAGGTGGGGGACATCGGACACCTCGTTATATTATCTCATATATTATCAATCAAATGCTGAAAATCCTCTGGTCTTTTAGCTCTAAGCTTCAGCCCTTCTCCTGTAATAGGATGAATAAATTCCAAGGCTGCTGCATGGAGCGCCTGACGGCCTAGACTCTTATCTGCCCGACCATACATCTTGTCTCCTACTACAGGATAGCCACTATGAGCCAAATGAACACGTATCTGATGGGTACGGCCTGTTTCCAGCCAAAGAGAGAGGAGACTAAAGCTCTGTCCCTCCTTTAGTACCTGAAAATGGGTTACAGCCCTCTGTCCCCCAGAAGCCACCACTCGGCGATTAGGCCTAAATACATCCTTGGCAATAGGTGCCTCAATAATTCCTTGTGGCCATTCCTCAGCCAGCTTGCTGCCTGCTCCTACAATCACAGCCTCATAGCAGCGATGAATTTTGCCCTCAGCCAGCATTTTTTCCAAAGTAGTCTGCAGCTTGCCAGATTTGGCAAATAGAACACAACCTGTTGTATCCCTATCCAGACGATGCACCGGCCTTATGGTTACAATTTGCTTTTTCTGCTTAAAATAGCCTGCTAAGTAATTAGCCAAGGTACCAGATTCTGTACGGCCTGCTGGATGCACCAAAATACCTGCTGGCTTGTTGACCACAATAACATCATTATCCTCATAGATAATGTCCACGACCCCCTCCTCCGGGGTTACACCGTAGCTTGTATCCTTAAACTGGCGTATAGCCACCATATCCCCTGCCTTCAAGGCTCGCTTGGTATGGGCACTAATGCCGTTGACATAAACACCGCGGCTAAAAAACAGCTTCTGCCGTTGTCTAGCTGATACCTCCATTACAGTTTTTAGATATTCCTCCAAAGCCATGCCGTCATATCTATCTGCCACAATGTATTTTTTTAGGCTGGAATTTTTCGCCCTTGTTTTCTTTTGCATTATTTTCCTCCAAATGACACAGTACCAAGTATTATACCATATTTTTTATCACTTTGCATTAAATAGCGTAGGCAAACAGATTTTAATAATACCAAAAAAAGGAATGTTCCCATCTGCGAGAACATTCCCTGCTTTTTTGTATATACATTAATGTGGCAAGACCTTGTTTAGACGCACCCCTAAAAAGGCTGCGGCCACTGCCTTTAAAATATCCCCTGGAATAAAGGAAAACATGGCCATGGTCATAGCCTGCCACATTTCAATATGCAAAGCATACATCAAATAGGCAATACCTAAAGCATAGGTAAAAGGAAAAGCCACCACCAGTAAAACCAGCAGGTAGCGCTTCCAATCATATTTACTGCCCTTTAGCAGACTAACACCTACATAGCCCAGCAAAAATCCTGGAAAAAATCCGCCACTTGGGCCTAGCAGCTTGCCGATACCGCCCTGTCCACCAGAGAAAACAGGTATCCCAACAGCTCCCAGCAATATCCATACCAGAATAGCTACAGCGGTCTGCTTCGGTGGCAAGACCAAAGCTGTAATGCCCAGAGCTAAGGTGGTAGCTGTTACCAGAACCGGTGAAAAAGGAGTAGGAAAGGCAATGTAGCCACCAATACTTATCAAGGCCACACACATAGCCATTTTGGCCATTGCATGAGGAGTAAAAATATTCTTTGTCATTTTTTCTTACAGCTCTTTGCCAGACAGGAGAGTATATGCCTCCTTGTACTTAGCAATGGTCTTTTCAATAATCTCGTCTGGCAGAAGATAATCGCTATCTGGATTTGCCTTCAGCCAGTCACGAACAAACTGCTTGTCATAGGATGGCTGAGACTTGCCTGCCTCGTAGCCCTCCAATGGCCAGAAGCGGGAGCTATCTGGGGTAAGCATCTCGTCACCAATCATAAAGGTGCCATTTTCGTCAATACCAAATTCAAACTTGGTATCAGCAATAATAATGCCATGCTGTCTTGCATAATCTGCACACTTCTTGTAGATAGCAATAGTAGCATCACGCATCATGGTCATGTACTCACGGCCCTTGCCAGGAAATTCCTTCTCTACATACTTAATGCCCTCCTCAAAGCTGACATTAATGTCATGGTCACCAATTTCAGCCTTAGTGCTTGGGGTGAAGATTGGCTCAGGCAGCTGCTGAGACTCCTTAAGTCCCTCTGGCAGCTTAATACCGCAAACAGTACCATTCTCCTGATAGCTTTCCCAGCCACTGCCGGTAATATAGCCGCGAACAATGCACTCCATAGGCAGCATAGTAAGCTTCTTGCACATCATGCTGTTGCCCTGGAACTGCTCCTGCTGGAAGAACTCAGGCATATCTTTATTATCTACGGAAATCATGTGATTTGGCACAATGTCAGCAGTCAAATCAAACCAGAATTTGGACATCTGGGTAAGAACCTGTCCCTTCTGGGTGATCTTGTTCTTGAGAATGTGATCAAAAGCAGAAATACGATCTGTTGCAACCATGATAATGCTATCACCTGCATCATATACCTCGCGAACCTTACCGGATTTGAATGGCTTATACTCTTTCATAATTTCCTCCTGTAAATCAGTAAAAATTACATCTTCATGCAATTTAAATAATATCACACCCACTAATGGTTAATCAAGTACCAGATTCAAATACCCCCGGCGCTTCAATCTAGTAGTCTTAAACTGCTCTGGCAGCCATACCATGCCCTCTGGCAGTTTATACTCATAATCGATAATCGGCTCATGGTCTGGATATTTTTCCTGGAACCGTTGTCTAAGAGCTGGAAGATGTCCTGGCAGCTGGCTAAGCCCCAAGGTGGTTTCCACAATTCTCATGGTATTGCCATCAATGGTGTACATTACCAGCTGCTGCCCCTGCTGATTGGTAAACACCAAAGATTCCCCCTGCTGAAAGGCTGCATGCTTCATGGCATAGGCAATATCCTCCTCCAGCCAAGCCACATAGCCTGGTCCCTGCCAATGCTCATCTCTGATGTGTTTGTATTCCTTGGCGGCAGCAGGCTTTAGCTCCACATCATCCTGGATAGCTGCTGGCTGGAGCGCATAAAGCTTAGGTACATATACTGGCTGAAAGCCCCGCTTGGCATAAAAAATTCGCAAGCTGGATTCTGCTGGACTTAGCAGCAACGGCTTCTGCCAATGCTGCTGGGCAAATTCCAAAATCCGTGTAGACAATCCCTGTCCCTGATACTCTGGCAAAGTAGCCACGGCATAGACATAATACCCCTCCAGATTCCCTATAGGAGTCTGAATATCTGCCGGCAGGAAGGTGGCCATAGACACTGGCCGTCCCTGACGCTGAATCACCAGCATATTCAGCTCTGTCATGCGATTTTCCATATAGAAGTCAATAAACTCCTTGCTGTCCCCAAAGCATTGCTCCCACATGGTTTCAATGGCCTCTCTATCCCTAATAGGATCTGCCATCAGCACATCGCTGGTTTCTGCCATATATTTCTTTAGCAAAATCTCAGGATAATAGGACAGCTTGGCTTTCCGCAACCCCAAATCTCCTGTATCATCCTCGCGGTTAATATACTCAAAGCCCTCGGTAGCTTGCTGGACAAACTGCTGATTTATCATTGGATAGGCTCCCTGCACCTCTGGAAAGGCTTTTTCAAAATGTACCAGGAAGGTATCGGAGTTCAGAGGATCTCCCATGGTAAAGGCCACAATATCCCCATGCTGCCGGAGAATACCTCCTCTCAGTCCCAGGGCATCGTAATTAGCAAAGGCATCCTCCAACACGGAAAATTCATTTTCCATATCCTCATTCCATTTTTCCTCTCGAGAACAAATCCAATTGTGGGCCATAAATCTGGTTTCTGCCAAATTCTCCTTGGTAATAGGCTCATAGCTCCAATCTGGATCATCCTTGAAACGGGCAATATGATTCCGTTTCTTCTGCATCTTTTTGCCACGCAGACCTGCCAGCTTTTCCCTGCTATAGATATAGTCATAACAATTTCGGTTGGACTCAATCAAAAACCGTCCAGGGAACCATTCCAAAAGCAATTCCCTTTCCGTAACCGTAATAGGCTCCAGATGCAGGGGAATCCCCTCCTGCTGGCACAGCTCCAGCAGTATTTTCAGGGCTCCCTGTTTATCCCCAGCGCCAATGGGAAAATAATAGGTCCAATAGGGCACATTTTCCCGCATGGTTTTGTAGATACACCTTAAAACACAGCATCCCAAAATATCTGCCACCTGAGCCATATACAATCTACGGTATAAAAAAATCGTAGTAAAGGAGCGCTCGCAGCTGTTATCATTATCCTCTGCCAGTCGAGCCTTTATCCAATCCTTATCCTCAATAGTTATTTCGCGAAAATTAATCTTGGTCATTTTATCTACCTACTTAATTCTTACACTATTACTCATCTTTGTGCATTATACCACACATTTCTGAAATAACTCTCAAATCGTACAAAGTTATTATTTTCTAAATATTACCATTGTTTGAAAAAACCAAAATGTAATATTATGTTATAACTATCGTAATTACATCACAATATTACTACTGCTTTCTAATCTTATCAAGAAAAATGCCTATCTGCATATTCGCAGATAGGCATTTCCTTTGAAATTATTTTGTTGATGGCAAAATCTCCAGCCAGTATCCATCTGGATCCTTAATAAAATAAATCCCCATCTTAGGATTTTCATAGCAGATACAGCCCATCTTTTCGTGCTTGGCATGAGCCGCCTCATAATCATCAGTACGGAATGCTAAATGGAATTCACAATCACCCAGATTATAAGGTCTATCCATATCCCGCAGCCAGGTCAGCTCCAGCTCAAAATCGGAAGCATCATTGGCCAGATACACAATGATAAAGGAACCATCCTGAGCTTCTTTACGTCTTACCTCATGAAGCCCCAAGGCCTCCTCATAAAAAGGAATGGAAACCGCCAAATCAGCTACATTGTAATTCTCATGAATCATTTTAAACTGCATAAAAACACCTCGTTCCCTAAATCAGAATGGAATATCGCTGTCCTCTGGCATACTGCCAAAGTTATCACTGCCAGCAAATGGCGCATTGCTGTTGTTCTGTCCGCCGTTGCCACCGAAGCTGTCATTACCGCCGCCAGCAAAGTTATTGCCACCGCCAAAGCCATCGTTACCACCGCCGTTGCCAGCATCATTACGACTGCCGCAGAACTCAAAGTTCTCTACAATAACCTCTGTGGCATAACGCTTGTTGCCATTCTTGTCATCATAGCTTCTTACCTGCATACGTCCCTCTACCAGCACCTCACGGCCCTTAAATAGATAGCGGGCAAAGGTTTCTGCCTGCTGTCCCCAGATAACCAACGGTATAAAATCTGCTCCCTGGTCCTTGCCCCAACGATTGACAGCAATACTTACCTGAGCCACAGACTTACCAGTGGTGGTAGTACGCAAATCTACATCACGAGCCAAACGGCCCTTCAGAAATACCTTATTCATCTATATTTCCTCCCATCACACCTGCCAGAGTACCTTTCTAACAGGTCATTTTACAAATTCTGTATCTATCATAACAGATATTACCGGAAAAAACCAGCATTTTTAGAAAAAACATTCGCCTATAAATATAGTCTATATTTATATCTATTATGCTCTTAAGAACGACCACTACCATTTTTATGAATATACATCTGCTGGTCTGCCAGACTAATAACATCAGCCTTATTCATACCTTCCCTGTAAACAGCATGTCCCATTGACACCGATGGCAGAATAGGATTTTCCTTTTGGCGCACCTTATCCATTCTCTTTGTCATTTTCTCCACCATGGAAGGATAATTCATCTTCTCCAGCTGCCTGGGTTTAAGAATCATGGCAAATTCATCACCGCCAATTCGATAGATATAACCCATATTGCCAAAAACATAGCGAATATTGCTGGCTACCTGCTGTAAAACAATATCTCCCTGCTTATGACCATAATTATCATTTATACTTTTGAATTTATTTACATCAAAGAAAACAATAGCTGTATCATAACTCAACTGCTTTATATGCTTATCAAAACAGCGTCGATTAAGCAATTTGGTCAAAGAATCTGTCTGAATACTGATTTCCATAAAATAAATGTAAAACAAGGTGCTGGCAATGGCTACTGCCAAAAAAGTAGTACGATTTTCTGTAGCACCAAATTCGTTCATGCCTACCCCAACAGTCAGAGAAATAATACTTAACAGCAGCATCTTATAGTTGCGGTTTTGATATTCCTGACTACATTTGTGAACAGCTCTATACATGGCAAAAACACCAATAGTATAAATAGCTACATAAACACGGAAATAATCTCCCCGCACAAACACATTGGCATCATCTATATAAAAAATCCAATTGGTAAAGCCTGTAGAAAATTGCAGAATAATATTAAGTACAAATAAGGGCACTAGGAAATAATTTTCCCTCATTCGTCCCAATACTCTAATAATCAGCAAAACCACCAAAGGTGCACTAGCATATTCCGCGCTGACAGCTAAATAATGCAAATAAACTGGTGCCGTTGAACCATTCAGGTTCAAACGAAACCAATCCATAACAGCACAAAAAGTAATTAAAGCAAAACAGTAAATAAAGGTTCTATTCAATTTATAACTTATGGCAATGGAATAATAAGCCTGTACCCCCATAGTAAGCATCAATAAACAGGTTATTACCAGCATTGAAAAATGAATCCCCATTACCTCATCCATGCCGCCACTCCTTTTATATCATATACCCCATAATTTAAACCCTCTAGCATTACAAAACTTTCCCTATTTTAATTCTACACTGTTCTACTTATATCAGTCAATCTAGTTAGTATTTTTAACATATTTAAACTTATTATCATTCGTTCATGCATATCTTATCATATTCTCAAACTATTTACTACATTAATTTACAGCAAAAAGGAGCTGTCCCCTTATCTACCTTATAGCAGAAGGGAACAGCTCCAAAAAAATCCTTACTCTTCCTTATCTTTCTTAATACCGAAAATAAGCTCGTCCATCAGGCCAATAAGCTGATTGATTTCCGGCTTAGAAATCTGACCATCAGCTCCCAGCTCCTCACCCTTGTGGCGCATTTCCTCACTAATCAAGGAGGAGAACAGGATAAATGGAATATCATTAAACCTTGTATCACTTCGAACCAGCTTCAGGAGACGATGTCCATCCATCTGCGGCATCTCAATATCAGAGATAATTACCCGCACCTGATCCTCAACAGGCAAATCTGCCTTAAGATTGTTAGCCAGATAATTCCAAGCATCCTGACCATTGTTGAAGTCACGGACAAAACGATAGCCAGACTCATGGAGTGTATTTACCAACAGCTCTCTCAGCAATGGAGAATCCTCAGCACAAAGTACATGTACGTTGGAACGCTCTGCCTTCATATCCATAGGTGCATCATCAAAGGTAGTCAGCTTGGCATTAATCTCTGGATTAATCTCGGCAATAATAGTCTCAAAATCCAGCAGCAGAATAATCTTTTCCTGCATCTTAACAATACCTACTACTCTGGACTGATCCCCTACCTCTGGAGCAGGCTCCATATTTTTCCAGGAAATACGGTGAATACGGGATACACCGTCAACCAGGAAGCCAATATCATAATTGTTAATTTCAGTAACAATTATATTCTTTGGCTCTCCCTGACTAGGCATATTCAGACATCTTGGCAAATTTACCAAAGGAATTGCCTTGCCACGCAGTGTAAACAAACCATCAACATAAGGATGTGCCTGAGGCATCTCTGTAACTGGTGTGCGGGTAATAACCTCCCGTACCTTTGCCACATTTATGCCGTAATTAACAGAGCCAATGCTGAATTCAACAATTTCAAACTCATTTGTACCTGTTTCCAGCAGAATCCCCTTGTTCTCTTCAACTGCCATTCTATCGCCCCCATCTTATTTTACCTCTGTAATTGCCTATCGGCCTCTAAGCCTGTACAGCCACAGATATATTTAACACATATTGAAATTTCTCCCTGTGAAAAGAAGAAAATATTCCTTACAGATACTTTATTCGCGACAAATATATAAAATCCTGCTAAGTTCAAAAAAACTTTTAAAAAATAGATTTAATTGCACAAATAAGTCCAGCCATCCTTCATTTCAATCAGGCCATCCTTGTACAAATGCCCCAAAGCTCTTTTGAAGGCTGCCTTGCTTATTTTGAATTTACCCTTAATAAGCTCTGGACTGCTGGTATCACAATAAGGCATACGGCCGTTGTTGGATTGCAGGAACATTAATATCTTATCTGCATCACTGACCAAAGCCTTTTCCTTGGCTTCTCGAAGAGAAGCATTTATTCTGCCATCTGGGCGGACATAGGTAACCCGGGCCTCCAGCTCCTGGCCAACTCTTGGATGCTCCTGCATCTCCTTGTTGGCAATAAAGGCGATATAACGCTCAGTGGTTAGCATAAAAGCACCACTATCTGTTATATTGTACACAGAGCCTTTAACCATCTGTCCCTTGTGAACATCTACCGCTTTGACAGAGGCACGGCGCATTTCGTCCTCAACCTTCATGGTTACAGCCAGACGACCAGACTTATCAGTATAAAGCTTGGCCCATACTACTTCGCCAATCTGCAGCTTGCCTCTCATGCCAGCATAAGGCATAAAGATACCACGCTCCGCACCTACATCCAAAAAGGCACCATCCTTGGTAACATTGATAACCCGCATCCGGGCAATCTGACCTTCCTTCAATCTAGGTACTCGCATACTGGCAGTAAGACGATGCTTAGGATCCAGATATAGGAACACCTTTACCTGATCTCCAATATGTACTGGTTCAGTCTGCTGAGTCTTATGCAGCAGAATATCATCATTGGTACGACCGGTTTCTGCATCCAGAAAGGCACCCATTTCAGATTCTCGCACAACCGTCAGCACTGCCACTGTACTAGGGCCATATTTCATAACAGGCTTTTCTTCTCTAGGAGAACGGCTTTCCCTCTGACGGAAGCCGCCACGACGTGAATTATTCATACCTGCCATCATCAATCCTCATAAGGAGTCAGCTCTGCATCTCCCCACAGAGTTTCCAAGGCATAGTATTCACGGCTGTCCTGCAGGAAGATATGGGCTACACAGTCACCATAATCCAACAGCACCCACTCGCCCTCGCGATAGCCTTCCTTGTGCAGGAAATCAATACCTGCCTCCTCCTGAAGCTTTTCCTCAATATTATCAGCAATTGCCCGCACCTGAGTAGTGCTGCCGGCAGAACAAACTACAAAATAATCTGTAGTTGGTGTCAAATCAATCATATTCATCAGCACAATATCTCTAGCCTTTTTGTCAGAGGCAGCTTCAGCTATGAGCTTTGCCAATTCAAGAGATGTTTTTACCATATTATTCCTCCTAAAAAAAATCAAAAAAATCCTTTATTTTCTTCCTGCTCCTCCGGCTGTGGGAAGAGCTCATTCATCATATTTTGTACATCCTGAGGATTGGATACCCAGGAACCGTATTGATCCCAGCCTCCCGGCAGCAGCTTCAGCTCTGGCTGAACATTTGCCAGCTTGCTAACCAGGCTGGCAAAATGACCTGCATCAAAGACCTCAATAGTGGTATGTACTCGACGCTGCCATACATCTGTCAGCTGTGGCAGCTTGGTTACCATATCCGGCTGCAGCATTCGATTGTACACAGCCTTGATAAAGCTCTGCTGTCTCTTGCCTCGGCCATAGGCTCCTAAATCATCACTGGCATAACGAAGATATTTCTGAGCCGTATCACCATCCATATGCTGATAGCCCTTGGGAATGTGAATATGGAGATCGTCCTCTGGATCATCATAGTCCATATTGGTTTCCACATATACATCTATGCCACCAATAACATCCACCAGCTCTCTGAGAGCCTCTGTATCAATCACCACATTGTGATGTACTGTTACATTCAGCAGCTTTTCCACTGACTGCTCTAAAAGATTAATACCTCCATAGGGATAGGCACTATTCAAACGCTGGGTTCCTTGTATGCCTGGTATTTCCGTCAAGGTAAAACGAGGTATATTCACAATACGGACAGCTCCATCTTCATGGCGGAAACTTAACAAAAACATATTGTCCGCCTGTTGTCCCATGCCCTCGGCTCCGGTATCCAAGCCCACGAAAAGGATATTGGTGTAACCATCAAAACGGGGATCAAAGCTGGCCGCCCTTAGCTCTCGGCGCTGTCTATAGTCATCATAAATCTCTGCGTAAACTGCATAGGTCTTGGCTGCCCAATTGTATGCCTGCTGACAAACCCAGCCTACAGCGGTCATAATAAAGCCAAAAATAACCATGACTATCAGCAGACGAAGGATTTTCAGCCTGCGTTTTTTTCGCCTGATTTTTCTTTTGCGTTCTACATTTTCTTTTGTCTGGCTTACCATCTACATCAATCCAAATCAGCTTTCTTAGAGTTTTCCAAAAGAATATCATTTCTGGCGGCAATAGTATCAGGGTGCAGTAAATGTCCCTTGCTTACCACAAAGATAATGGACTGGTTCAATCCCTCCAGAACCATTTCATCCAAAGAAGCCTCTCTGGACAAACGCCGCAGCTCCTCCACCTCTGGATAATTCCGCTGTGGCTCAATCATATCGGCAAAATAAACAATCTTGTCCAAATCAGTCATATGTGGTCCTCCCACAGTATGACGATAAATGGCCTGAGCTATCTCTGAAGAGTCTACACCATATTCCTCAGCAATCAGCTTGGCACCTACATAGCCGTGAAGCAAAAGAGGCATTTCCTTTTCCACTGGCCCAATGGCAATCCCCCGACGCAAAGCCTCCTGAGGCAGCTGCTCATTAGAATACTGGCGGGCACAGTCATGAAGCAAGCCTGCAATGCGGGCCTTCTCCACATTAACATGAAATCTCTCAGCCAAAAAGACTGCTGTTTCTGCCACCCCTACTGAATGCTCATACCTTGATGGCTTTAGTCTGGATTGCAATTTTGTTTTCATTTCCTCATAGTTCATAGCCACAACCCTCTTTATTATACCATATCCAAATATAATTTTTTCTTTATAAATATATTGTTCCACCG
>DAVZJH010000054.1:0-13445 GCA_052272885.1 Anaerovibrio sp.
TCCCTAATTATATTTACAACTCTAGGGAGAGCGGTAACTCTACAAATCAGAATTTATGTCACTATATATTGGTGGAATGGTGGGGAGTTTTGTGATACCATAATATTATCAATGTTATAGGGGCGTGAGTATATGAGGGAAATGGAGCAGAAAAAGGCGGCCAAGGCTTTTGCGGAGAAATGGCAGGGGAGAGGCTATGAGAAAGGTGAAACCCAATTATTTTGGGTGGAGCTTTTGCAAACTGTCTATGGTGTGGAAAATCCTGCTTCCTATATGGAATGTGAAGTTCAGGTTCAGTTGGAAAATACCAGCTTTATAGATATTTATCTGCCAGCCACCAAGGTGATGATTGAGCAAAAATCCATTAACAAGGATTTGTCCAAGGCTATTCGTCAATCTGATGGCACTATGCTGACTCCGTTGCAGCAGTTGAAGCGGTATGCTGCAGCTTTGGGTTATTTCAAATATCCTCGCTGGGGTATTACTTGTAATTTTCAGGAGTTTTATATTTATGATATGGGACAGCCTAATGGAGAGCCGGCCATTTTGAAGTTGGAGGATTTGCCTAGGGAATATCATCGACTGAATTTCCTGGTGGATATGGGTGATGACAGAATCAAGCGGGAATTGGAAGTATCTCTTAATGCTGGTACACTGGTAGGTCGGATGTATGAAATGCTGTTGAAGCAGTATGGGGAGAATCCGACGGAGGAAATGCTCAAGAGCCTGAATATGTTGATTGTGCGGATTGTTTTTTGCCTCTATGCAGAGGATGCGGGAATTTTTGGCCGTCGCAATATGTTTCATGACTATCTGGCAGATTTCCAGCCCAAGCATTTTCGGCGGGCGTTGATAGATTTGTTTGAGGTTCTGGATACTCCTGATAATGCCCGGGATCCTTATATGGAAAAGATTTTGGCAGAGTTCCCTTATGTCAATGGAGGTCTTTTTGCCGATAGCCATCTCATTATTCCGCCCTTTAGTGAAGAATGTGTAGATTTGATTCTCAATGTGGCCTGTCCCTTTTCCTGGGAGGGAATTTCTCCTACTATTTTTGGTGCTGTATTTGAGTCCAC
This sequence comes from Anaerovibrio sp., assembly GCA_052272885.1. GTDB lineage: Bacteria > Bacillota > Negativicutes > Selenomonadales > Selenomonadaceae > Anaerovibrio. The sequence continues at coordinate 1,077 of DAVZJH010000054.1, forward strand.
CCTGTCGGCTAAAATCCGTCGTAGTGGAGGAATGCACTATACCAGCCTAGAGAATATTCACAAGGTTGTCGACCCACTCTTTCTCAACGATTTGCAAAGGGAATATGAAGCCATTGCAGAAATCTCTAAGCCCAAGGTTCGGAAGCAAAAGCTGGAGGCCTTTCAGGACAAACTGGCTGGACTGAAATTTTTTGACCCTGCCTGTGGTTCTGGCAATTTCCTGACAGAAACCTATATTTCTCTGCGCCGTTTGGAGAACAAGGTTATTGACCGACTTACCAAGGGGCAGATTGTGCTGGGAGAAATGGCCAGCCCTGTTAAGGTAAATATCCATCAATTCTATGGTATTGAAATCAATGATTTTGCATGTGTAGTAGCCAAAACTGCTATGTGGATAGCCGAGCTGCAGATGATGCAGGAAACCCAAAGTATTGTGGAAATGAATCTAGACTTTTTGCCGTTGAAATCCTATGTGAATATAGTGGAGGGAAATGCTCTGCGGATGGATTGGCAGGAGGTATTGCCTGCTGGGGAATGTAATTATATTATGGGCAATCCGCCTTTTGTAGGCTATACATATCAAACCAAAGAGCAGAAGGAGGATATACAGAATATATTTGTAGATGAAAAGGGCAAAAATTATAAAGCTATTGGTAAGATAGATTATGTTGCTTGCTGGTATTTAAAAACGGCAGAGTATATGCAGAATACATCGGCGCAGGCAGGGTTAGTATCTACTAATTCTGTCGTGCAAGGTGAGCAAGTGGTTGCTATATGGAAACCAATAATACAGAGATTTTCCATACATTTTAATTTTGCTTGGCAATCCTTTGTGTGGAATAGTGAGTCCAACAGTAAAGCACATGTTCATTGCGTTATAATTGGGTTTAGCCACGAAGATAAAATGCCCAAGAGAATATTTCACGGTAATACTCACGTAGAAGGAGAAGAATTAAATTCATATCTTTTAATTGCACCTACGATATTTATTGAAAATAGAACAAAAACACTTTGTAAAGTACCTCAAATGATGGCAGGCAATCGACCAGCAGATGGAGGAACACTTATCATAGAGGCAGAAGATTATGATGAATTTTTGTCTAAGGAGCCTAACGCAAAGCAGTATATAAAAAGGTTTATGGGGGCAGAGGAATATATTAAGAATAAAAAGCGATATTGCTTGTGGTTGCCGGGTGTTACACCAAGAGAGATAAAATCAATGCCGTTAGTATTAGAGGCGTGTAAGACAATGTAGAGAAAATAGATTGAAAGGTGCTGCTGATAGAAAAAAGCTGGCAGATACACTAGCTTTATTTAGAGAGCAGAATAATCCAGAAAAATTTGTATTAGTACCGTATACATCTTCGGAAAATAGGCGTTATATACCAATGGGATTTTTAAGTGGTGATATTATTGCTAGTGATGCAGCTAGAATAATTCCAGATGCAAATTTATATCATTTTGGCGTGCTTAATTCAAATGTACATATGTCTTGGATGCGAGCTGTTGCGGGTAGACTAAAAAGTGATTATCGTTATTCCAAAAATATTGTCTACAATAACTTCCCTTGGCCCACCTCAACTGACGCTCAAAAGGCTAAAATAGAAAAAACAGCCCAAGGCATCCTAGATGCCAGAGCCAAATATCCGGATTCCAACTTGGCTGACCTTTATAATGAGGTGCTGATGCCTCCGGAACTGCGAAAGGCACATCAAGCCAATGATAGGGCAGTAATGGAAGCCTACGGCTTCTGGGGCAAGCTGAACACTGAATCCGAATGTGTAGCCCAACTGATGAAAATGTATCAAAAATTAGTAAATAAATAAAGAGCAATATGCATAAAGCCCCCACGAGTACCAGTCGTGGAGGCTTTGTTATAGTGACTATCTGCATTGTTGCTATTAAGGCATAGAAAAACCGCCAATGCTTTTGGCCGAGCTAAAGGGCGGCTTTTCAAACAGTTCATTTAGTTTTTCACCGGGGCAACCGTCTATCGGTGCTCCTCTTATTTTTATTATACCTTTCAATTAAATTAATTGCAACATATTTACAGGAATAACATCATAAAAAGGAGTGGTTGTACATGAGGAGAATATTTATTATTTTGTGTCTGCTGATGGCGTTGGCAGAGAGTGCTTTGGCGGCAGGGAATCTGGGGGTGCTATGGGATTGGCAGGCTCCGGGGGAGAAGGAGAGCCAGCTGGTACAGCAGGCAAAATTGCCAGGGATTGATGTATTATCTCCTAGCTGGTTTATTATTGAGAATGCTCAGGGCAAAATCAAAAACCGTCATGGTAGTGTGAAGTATGTCCGTCAGGCTCACAACAAGGGGTATCAGGTGTGGGCTTTGATTACCAATAATTTTGATCCCAAAATGACCAGCAAGCTGTTGGACAGTCCCATGGCACGGAAAAGGGTAATAGCCCAGATGGAGCAGCTGGCCAAGGATTATGAACTGGATGGCTTTAACCTTGACTTTGAAAATATTAACCCAGCAGACAAGGACAAGCTGACGGATTTCGTGGAGGAGATTAGCAAGGCCTTGAAACCTCAGGGGCTGATTATTTCCATAGATGTAACCATTCCCAGCAATTCCGGTTATTGGTCCAAATGCTACGACCGAAAGGCTATAGCAGAGGTGGTAGATTACATGATGCTGATGGCCTATGATGAGCACGGGGCTGGTTCGGATATTAGCGGTTCGGTGGCTTCCCTGCCTTGGGTGGAGGATGGTATTCAGAAAACCATGCAGGAGGGAGTGCCAGAGACAAAGCTGATTCTTGGTATGCCTCTTTATATGCGCCTTTGGCAGGAGGAAAAGGGCAAGGTAAAGGCCAAAACCCTATCTATGGCTCAGGCGGATAAGGTAATTCAGGAAAAGGGATTGGTTCCTCAATGGCTTTCCAAGGAGGGACAGTATTATTTTGAATACCAGGAGAAAAATATCCGTTATCGGGTATGGCAGGAAAATCGCCGTTCCTTGGCCTTGAAGGCTTCCTTGGTGAACCGCTACAATCTGGCAGGAGGCGCCTATTGGCGCAGTACCTTGGAGACAGAGGATGTGTGGCCAGCTCTTTCCGAAACCTTATCCTATGGCAAATAAGATAATTTTTAAATATTTTAGTTGAAGGGACATATGGCCTTTCATATCCCCCCTTAACCCCCTATAATATCCTTATAATGAATCCGAAATGCTAGCAAAAAACAGGATACAATATTATGGAAAACAAATATTTAGACAAAGTTTTGTCGTTTCTTCAGAAAATTTCCAAAGAACGGCGAGAAAAATTTTATACCTATTTTCAAAATGCACCTTTGTGGCTGCTGGATTCCTTCCAAGTAGAAAATATGCCCAAGGAAACCACCTTTATCAGGGCTGGGGACCCGGTGGATACCATCTATTTTATTGGCAGCGGTATTATCAAGGGCACAGATTACAGAATCCTAGGCATATCCTTTGATTTCATGATTTTTACCGATGTTTATGCCTATGGGGGTATGGAAGTAATCATGGATTTTGATACCTATCAGACTTCGTTGCAGACTGTTACTGATTGTATTGTCTTGAAGATACCTAGGAAACAGTTTGCCAAATGGATAAAATCTGACATCTGGTCCTTGGGGCATGAGGCTAAGCTAATGGGGCAATACCTGCTGGAGCAGGCCCGCAATAATCGGGTTTTCCTGTTTTTGCAGGGGGCAGATAGATTGATTATGCTGTTTACCATTATGTATGAACAGCAGGAAGCAGCAGGAGAATTCGTTATGGCCAATGATAGACAGAAGCTATCGGATTATACAGGCCTTAGCGTCAAAACCATAACTAGGGCTGTCCAAAAGCTAGAGTCTCAGGGGATGCTTAGTCGCTTTCGCAGTAAGCTAACTGTGAATCAACAGCAGTATGAGCTAATGAAGGAAAGTCTAGCAGAGTTTTTGGAAGCAGAGACATAGGGGAAATAGGAAAAAGAGCAGGTATTAGATAAGAGGGGGAGCTAGTTATGCAGAACTATTCAGGTGAAGAAGGATTACAGTATCATGTACAGATTCGTCCAGGGGATGTAGGCAAATATGTTATTTTGCCGGGAGATCCTAAGCGTTGCGCCAAGATTGCAGCACATTTTGATGATGCCAAGCTGATTGCTGATAACAGAGAGTATGTTACCTACACTGGGTATCTTGATGGGGAAAAGGTTAGCGTAACCTCCACTGGTATTGGTGGCCCATCTGCTTCCATTGCCATGGAGGAGCTGGTCAAATGCGGTGCAGACACCTTCCTGCGGGTAGGTACCTGTGGCGGTATTGATTTGGATGTAAAGGGCGGCGACATTGTAGTAGCTACTGGTGCGATTCGCATGGAGGGCACTAGCAAGGAATATGCTCCTATTGAGTTCCCTGCTGTAGCAGATTTGGATGTTATCAATGCGTTGGTAAAGGCCTGCAAGACCTTGGGTATGAACTATCATGCTGGTGTGGTACAGTGCAAGGATGCCTTCTATGGTCAGCATGATCCTGAGATTATGCCAGTAAGCTATGAGCTTTTGAACAAATGGGAAGCTTGGAAGCGTTTGGGCACCAAGGCTTCTGAAATGGAATCTGCGGCATTGTTTATTGTAGCTAGTCATTTGAGGGTACGCTGTGGCTCTGATTTCCTGGTAGTAGGTAATCAGGAGCGGAATGCTCTGGGTATGGAGAACCCTATTGTTCATGATACAGAGGCAGCTATCAAGGTGGCTATTGAGGCTATTCGTACTTTGATTAAAGAAGATAAGAATAACTAAGGGCAGCGGAGGACATACTAATGCAGTTAGCATTTAATTTATTAGGCATTTTGGAAGCGGGGTTGAAAAATGAGCGGAAAAAAATATAAGCGGATTTTTACCATTGTGATTGATTCCCTAGGCGTTGGGGAAATGCCAGATGCCGCTGAATATGGTGATGCAGGAGCTGATACCCTGGGCCATATTTCAGCCAGTGTGGACAGTCTGAGGATTCCAAATTTACAGGAACTAGGTATAGCCAATCTGCATCAGCTAAAGCAGGTAAGGCCAGTGGAAAAGCCTTTGGCTCATTATGGCAAATTGCGGGAAGCCAGCACAGGCAAGGATACAATGACTGGACATTGGGAAATGATGGGTCTTCATATTACCAAGCCATTTAAGACTTTTACAGATACAGGCTTTCCACCAGAGTTGATTGCCGAGCTGGAAAAGCGTACTGGTCACAAGATTATTGGCAACAAGGCAGCCAGTGGAACAGCTATTTTGGATGAGCTGGCTGAGGAGGAAATCGCTACAGGCCATATGATTGTCTATACATCCGCAGATTCTGTATTGCAGATTTGTGGCAATGAGGAAACCTTTGGCCTGGATGAACTGTATCGCTGTTGTGAAATTGCTCGGGAAATTACTATGAAGGATGAGTGGAAGGTAGGACGTATTATTGCCCGTCCTTATGTGGGCAAGAAAAAGGGTGAGTTCAAGCGTACCAGCAACCGTCACGACTATGCTTTGAAGCCTTATGGCAGAACAGCTCTTAATGCCTTGAAGGATAAGGGCTATGATGTGATTTCCGTAGGTAAGATTGCGGATATTTTTGATGGTGAGGGTATTACTCAGGCCAACAAGTCCAAGAGCTCTGTCCATGGCATGGAGCAGACCATAGAAATTGCCCAAAGGGATTTTAGAGGTTTGTGCTTTGTAAATCTGGTGGATTTTGATGCATTGTGGGGCCATCGGAGAAATCCAGAGGGTTATGCTCAGGAGCTGGAAAAGTTCGATGAGAAGCTGGGAGAATTACTGCCAATATTGGGAGAGGATGATTTGTTGATTATTACAGCAGATCATGGCAATGATCCAACTCATACCGGGACGGATCATACTAGGGAAAAGGTTCCTTTTATTGCTTATTCTCCATCTATGAAGGAAAATGGCCAGTTGCCAGAAAGTGATACTTTTGCTGTTATTGGCGCAACTATCGCAGATAATTTTGGGGTGGATATGCCAGAAGGCACCATTGGTTATTCTATTTTAAATAAATTGATTTAAGGAGAAAATTTTATGGATAAAAAAGAAGTTTTGGGTAAGGTGGATCATACTCTGTTGGCACAGGTGGCTACCTGGGGGGATATTAAGCAGATTCTGGATGATGCTATGAAATATCAGGTGGCATCTGCTTGTATTCCTGCTGCCTATGTAAAGCAGGCGACTGAATATGTACAGGGCAAGCTGGCTATCTGCACCGTTATAGGTTTCCCTAATGGTTATAGCACCATGGCCACCAAGGTTTTTGAGGCTGGGGATGCTGTTGCTAATGGAGCTGATGAGGTTGATATGGTGATTAATATCGGCTTCCTGAAGGATGGTCGTTATGATGAGGTGGAGGAAGAAATCCGTCAGATTCATCAGGCCTGCAAGGGCAAGCTGCTGAAGGTTATTATTGAAACCTGCCTCTTGACTGATGAGGAAAAAATCAAGGCCTGTGAGCTGGTTACTAAGGCTGGAGCAGAGTATATCAAGACCTCTACTGGCTTCTCTACTGCTGGTGCTACCTTTGAGGATGTAAAGCTGATGCGTCAGCATGTAGGCAAGGATGTTAAGGTAAAGGCAGCTGGTGGAATTTCCTCTTTTGCTGATGCAGAGAAGTTCATTGAGCTGGGAGCTGATCGTCTGGGTACCAGTCGTCTGGTGAAGATTATGAAAAGCGAGGGCTGATTATGACTAATGCAGAGCTGATTGCTGAGGCAAAAAAGGCAAGACTTCATGGTTATACTCCTTATTCACATTTTCAGGTAGGGGCGGCTTTGGAAACCAAGGCTGGCAAAATCTATCATGGGTGTAATATTGAAAATGCTGCCTACGGCCCTACTAACTGTGCTGAGAGAACAGCATTCTTCAAGGCTGTTTATGAAGGGGAAAGGGAATTTACTAGAATTGCTATTGTAGGCGGTCCAGAGGGGCAGGAGGCCAATGCTACCTGTGCACCATGTGGTGTATGTCGTCAGGTTATGCGGGAATTCTGCCAGCCTAATGGTTTTGAAATTATTCTGGATGATGGCAAGGGCGGAGAGCTGGTATATACATTGGAGCAGCTTTTGCCAGAAAGCTTTGGGCCAGAGAAGCTGGGAAAATAAAATTAGATATTGGTACTGCCTCTCAATCTTGGGAGGCAGTATTTTTGTGGCAAAATTTTGAATTTGCTTGTGAAAGATGTTAAAATAATAAGTAATGGTTGTTGGTGTCATTTTCTGAATGGACAAGAGAATACTTGATTTTTAGGTGGAAAGTATGGAAATTTTAGAGTTGAATGAGGATTTAGTGATTGGGGCTGGTGGTCACAAAAAAGTATATATTGATCCACGTGACAATAAGCGTTGTATTCAAATCCTTTTGGAAGAAAAATGTGAGGATTGGGAGCGGGAGAAAAAGTATCGGGAGATACGGAAGACTAGAGGCCAGCATGGGATGATGCTGCCGGAGTATTTTGGGGAAGTTGCTACCAATTTGGGCACGGGCTATGTATTTGAGCGGATTGTGGACTATGATGGGAAAAACAGCAAGGATATTGGTGAATTTTTGCGGACTGCTAAAGAGGTTCCTAGTCCTTTGGAAATAGAGTATTTGGTTAAGCGGTTCTTCTATGGAATGTTGGCGGAGAAAATTATTGTCACCAATGCAGAGTATTGTAATTTTCTGGTACAGAGAGTGACACCGCATTTGAATCAGATTCGAGTGGTAGACAATATTGGCAGTCATATTCTTATACCTATTGATTGCTATATTGATAGGCTGGCAGATAGACATATCAAAAGGTATTTTGTCCGTCTGCTACAGGAAACCTATAGGGACTTTCCTAACCTGATGCCTAGAGAACAGTTTGAGAAAATCGTGAATTTTGTGCGTAATTTTTGAGTAAACGAAAACAGGTCTGAACTATTCGGGCCTGTTTTTTTACATTTATTTTACAAAAACCTTCTAATGGATTTTACATTCAGGGATTAATATATTCCTAGATTTCCAAGTAGATTAGTTATCAGGAATAATTTTATCAAGGAGAGTGTAAAAAAGATGAAGAAGTTTTTACTGGTTGTAATGTCCATTATGATGATGGGGCTGACCTTGGCGGGTTGTGGCAGTGATACTGCTGAGAAGGGAGCAGGGCTTAGCGGTGCGGTTTCCACCAACGGCTCTACTTCAATGGAAAAGGTTATTGGTATTCTGTCTGAGAAGTTTATGGGCGATAACAAGGGTGTTACTATTACCTATGATGCTACTGGTTCCGGTACTGGTATTGAGGCTGTAAGCAAGGGCTCCACTGATATTGGTCTTTCCTCCCGTGCCTTGAAGGACAGCGAGAAGGCAAAGGGTCTGAAGGAGACTACTGTAGCTCTGGATGGTATTGCTATTATCGTCAATGAGAACAGCCCTATTAATGATTTGAAAACCGAGGATGTAGCTGCATTGTTCAATGGTCAGGTTACTGACTGGAGCAAGCTGGGCGGCAAGGCTGGCCAGGTAGCTGCTATTGGCCGTGAGGCTGGTTCTGGTACTCGTGACGGTTTTGAGTCAATTACCAAGACCAAGGATAAGTGCAAGCTGACTCAGGAGCTGACTTCCACTGGTGCTGTTATTGAGGCTGTAAAGAACAGCGAGGGTGCTATCGGTTATGCTTCCTTTGCTTCCGTTGAGAATCAGAAGGGTATCAAGGTTTTGAAGATTAATGGTGTAGAGTGCACCGAGGATAATATTGCTAACGGCAGCTATGTAATCCAGCGTCCATTTAACCTGATTACCAAGGAAGGCGCCAAGTTGAGCGAGGCTGCTCAGGCATTCTTCGACTTCATGACCTCTAAGGCTGCTGCTGAGCTGATTTCTCAGGCTGGTGCAGTACCTACTGCGAAATAAAAGAGGTCTAGCGCGATATGAAAAATAAAACTAAATGGCAGGAGTTCACCGAAAAAGGTATCAACGCTGTGTTCATGCTTTGCGGTATAGTGGCAGTAGGTTTCGTCCTTTGTATCACATTACATCTGGTTATTGCCGGCCTGCCAGCTATTATGAAAATAGGTTTGCCAACCTTTCTCTTTGGCACTACCTGGCAGCCAACCGCTACCACAACAGAGCCGTCATTTGGTATTCTGCCATTCATCCTAACCAGCATCTATGGTACTGCTGGGGCAGTGCTGATAGGTGTCCCCATTGGTCTTTTGACTGCCATCTTTTTGGCCAAGGCCGCTCCGCCAAAATTCGCCAAGGTAATTCACACTGCGGTGGAGCTTTTGGCAGGTATTCCATCTGTAGTATATGGCCTTGTAGGCATGATTATACTTGTTCCAGGTATTCAGAGGGCCTTTGATTTGCCCTCTGGTGCCACCTTATTGGCAGCCATTATCGTGTTGACCATTATGATTTTACCATCCATCATCAACGTATCTGAGACTGCACTGCGGGCAGTACCTAGAGAATACGAAGAAGCTTCTATGGCATTGGGAGCTACTGAGATGGAGACATTTTTCCGGGTAAGCCTTCCAGCTGCCAAAAGCGGTATTGCCGCAGCTGTGGTATTGGGTGTAGGTCGTGCTATTGGCGAGGCTATGGCCATTATCATGGTATCAGGTAATGTAGCTAATCTGCCAGGCTTGCTTACTTCTGTAAGGTTCATGACCACGGCTATTGCCTCGGAGATGGCTTATGCCGCCGCAGGCTCTCTGCAGCAGCAGGCATTGTTCTCCATCGGCCTGGTACTGTTCCTGTTTATTATGATGATTAACGTATTCCTGAATGTATTTGTCAAGGGAAGGAGGACAGCCTGATGGTTGAGAATGTTGCTGTAAGCCAGCCTGTAGCCCAGCCTACCGGCTTTTCCAAGCGTAAGCTGTGGAATCAAGGTGCCAAGGTCCTGATTTGGGGCAGTGCCATCTTGACCTGTGTGTTGCTGGCCTTTCTTATAGGCTACATCTTTTATAGAGGTGTACCCTATCTGTCTTGGGAGCTTTTGACCTCCCAGTCCAGTTATGTGAAGAAAACTATCGGCATTCTTCCTAACCTGATGAATACCCTGTATATTATCCTGGTGGCTATGGTTATTGTTTTGCCACTGGGCACAGGGGCTGCTATCTACCTGACGGAATACGCTACTAACAAAAAGCTGGTTAAGTTGATTGAATTTGCATCTGAGGCTCTTACTGGTATTCCTTCCATTATCTTTGGTTTGGCAGGCTTGGTTCTGTTTTCTGAAATGTTTGGGTTGAAGCAAGGTATTTTAGCTGGTGGTCTTACTTTGGTAATGATGGTACTGCCGGTTATTATTCGTACTACCCAGGAAAGCCTGAAAACAGTGCCTAACGCTTATCGTGAAGGCTCTCTGGCTATGGGGGCCAGCAAATGGCACATGGTACGTACTGTAGTACTGCCTAATGCTGTTGATGGTATTGTCACCGGTTGTATTTTGTCCATAGGACGTATTGTAGGCGAGTCTGCTGCTTTGTTGTTTACGGCTGGCTTTGGCCTGGTACTGAATGATTTCTTCACAGCGCTGGAATCCTCATCTGCTACTTTGACAGTGGCCTTGTATGTATATGCCAGCGAGCGTGGCGAAACCAATGTAGCCTTTGCTATTGCGGTTATTTTGATGACTCTTACCTTGATTCTGAACTTCTCTGCTAATTATGCAGCCAAGAAGCTGAAGAACTAAATTTGATGGGAGATTGTTATGGATACAATAATGGAAGTAAAGGACTTGAATCTGTGGTATGGGGATCATCATGCCCTCCACGATATTAACGTGGATATACCTAAAAATCAGATTACAGCCCTGATAGGTCCTTCTGGCTGCGGTAAGTCTACCTTTTTAAAGACTTTGAACCGCATGAATGACCTAGTTGAAAATGTAAAGATTACTGGTAATATTATTTACAATAATGAAAATATCTATGCACCAAAGGTTGATGTAACCTGGCTGAGAAAGAGAATAGGCATGGTGTTCCAGAAGCCAAATCCTTTCCCAATGAGCATCTATGATAATATTGCCTATGGCCCACGTACTCATGGTATTACCTCCAAGGTAAAGCTGGACAATATTGTGGAGAAATCTCTAAAGGATGCAGCTATCTGGGATGAGGTAAAGGATAGATTGAATACCTCTGCCCTGGGGATGTCTGGTGGTCAGCAGCAGCGTCTGTGTATTGCTAGAGCCTTGGCTGTGGAGCCTGATATTCTTCTCATGGATGAGTCTACCTCTGCGCTGGATCCGATTTCTACTGGCAAAATCGAGGAGTTGGCTGTGGAGCTAAAGAAGAAATACACTGTGGTTATGGTTACTCATAATATGCAGCAGGCGGTACGTATTTCTGATTACTGTGCCTTCTTCCTGTTGGGAGATTTGGTGGAGTTCAGCAAGACAGAGGAAATGTTTTCTATGCCAAAGGACAGAAGAACAGAGGATTATATTACAGGGAGGTTTGGTTGATGAGATCTATGTTTGATCAGCAACTGAAAACTTTGAACGAGGAAATGCTCTATATGGGCGGCCTTTGTGAGGATACTATTCAGCAGACCATTGATGCACTTATGTCTGGGGATGTGAAAAAGGCTCGTGATTTGAATAATATGATGAGCCAACTTACCCAACAGGAGCGTAGTATTGAAAATATCTGCCTTAAGCTTTTGATGCAGCAGCAGCCGGTGGCTAGAGATTTGCGTACCATATCTTCTTCCTTGAAGATGGTAACAGATATGGAGCGTATTGGCATTCAGGCCTGCGAGATTGCTGAGATTATTGCGGCGGGCAATGTGGTAAGAGCTACTGATAAGGTGGATTTTCAGGAGCTGTCTGATGAGGTTGGCCATATGGTGCAGATGGCGATGATGGCTTATGATAAAAAGAATCTGGATTTGGCAGATGAGGTTATCAAATACGATGATGTGGTGGATAAGCTTTTCTGTGATATTCGGGGAGATTTGATTAAGCAGCTGAAGGATGATACCAATGATGCAGAGTGCTTTATTGATATGCTGATGATTGATAAGTATTTTGAGCGTATTGGTGACCATGCAGTGAATATTGCCAGTTGGGTGAAGTTCTCTATTACTGGTGAGATTCAGATTGTAGAGTAAGACGGAGAATATAAAAGCCTTAGAAACTGAAAGCAGTTTCTAAGGCTTTTTTGCATAATGAGTAAAATTCTGATTTGCCGAGTAGTCTATCTCCTTAGAGTTGTAAATATAATTCGGTATGTCAAAGATTCTCGAAATACAGCCTGCGGTCATGGCGACTTTTGCTCTGTCCGACTTAATGGCCCTATCTGAGAGTTTATTCTTACGCACAAATACCGCTTGTCGCTGAGCCAATTCACAGAGGCCGTAATGGTAGAGA
>DAVZJH010000055.1:0-13327 GCA_052272885.1 Anaerovibrio sp.
TGGGCATCAAGGCTGATGGCAAAATTATTCTCATGGTTATAGATGGTCGTCAAAGCCATAGCATTGGTACTACCCTGACAGAAACAGCTCAGCTGCTGCAAAAATTTGGAGCAGTTAATGGCTTTAATCTGGATGGAGGCGGCTCCAGCGAAATGGTGCTGCAGGGACAGATTTTGAATAGGCCTTCCGATGGAGGTGAACGGCCTGTAGGCAGCGGCTTGATTTTGACAAGGCGATAATGATAGCTTTTTAGATGTATATGGGCAAAATACTTATTGCTATTATTTTTATTTCGGCTATAATGGATATATTACCGATAAGCAAAAGTATTTTTGAGGTGAATTTTTTTGAATAGATATATAGGAAAAATAAAAAAAGGTTTGGTGTCTCTGTGTTTGACTAGCGCCCTGCTGGTAAGCAGTGTAGCTGTAGCAGCCCTGCCAGAGATTATAGGCCTAAAGGAGCTACAGCCTGGTATGTGGGGAACTGGCTATACTGTAATCGATGCCAGTGGAGAGATTCGTCCCTTTGATGTGCAGGTAGTGGGCATATTGGGAGATAATAGCAAAATGTCTGCCAAAAGAATCCTGGTTAATCTATCTGGACCTTTGATTGAGGAGACTGGTGGAGCCATTTCTGGCATGAGTGGCAGTCCAATTTATTTTAATGGCAGGTTGGCAGGTGCATTGTCTGCTGGCTACAAGGATATGTATCCTACCCAGCGGATTATGCTGACTCCTATTGAGGATATGCTGAAAATCTGGGATTACCCAGATACTAGAAACAAAACTCGTATGCCTCAGCTGGATTTGGCTCAGATGAAGGCGGAGCGGGAAAAGTTCCAAGCTGACCAGGAGGCCAAGGCTAAGGAAGGCAAGGAGCCTGCTGAGGAAAAGGCCGCAGAGGATGCTGTAGCTCAGTCTGAGACTCATGAGGAGCAGGAAGGCACCGTGGCTCAGGAGGAGACTCTGGTAGAGGAACAGCAGCCACAGGAGATTGCTGGTGCTGGAGATTATCAGAGTAGGGCGGATATTGTTGAAGAGGAAGAGACAGCCACTGATGAAGAAGCAGAGGTGAAAAGTGGCAGTGAAGCTCCTTTAGAACATAAAACTACTTATTTTGCTTCTGGTTTTGGTGCTCAGGGCTTGAAGATGCTGCAGAGCAAAATGTCTCCTTTGGGGATTCAGGTAGATTATGATAATACCTGGGACAATGGAGCCTCCATGATGTCTGTTCGCCCTAATGCAGTTTTGCAGCCTGGCTCTCCTGTAGGTGTAGCCATGTCCGTAGGTGACTTCACCTTTGGTTCCATGGGTACTGTTACAGCGGTGGATGACAATCGGGTTTTAGCTTTTGGTCATTCCTATACCCATAGAGGCAATGTCAATTACTTTATGACAGACGCTGATGTTATCAGCACCATACACGGCCCCACCTCCGGTATGAAGCTAGGCACGGTGCAGGGAATTATTGGCAGAGTCAATCAGGACAGACAGGATGGCATAGGCGGTATTTTAGGACAGTTCCCTCAGACTGTACCTGTGATTGTTACAGTTCATGACAAGGATACTGGTCGGGAGATAACCTATAATACTATGGTAGCCTACGATGAAGAGGTACTGGCGGCACTGGCACCAGTAGTGGTATACAGCTCTATTAATACCACTCTTGACCGTGTGGATGCTTCCACTGCCAGCTTGCAGTTTGATTTGCGAAGCAGCTATGGCAAGGATGGTTTGATTAGCCGACACAATATGTTTTATGATGGTGAGGACGTGGCCAAGGCTGCGGTAACAGAGCTGAATGATATATTGGCGGTTATTCTGGGCAACAAGGAAAAGGAAGCAGATATGCTGGATTTGAAGGTGGATGTAACCATTGACCGGGGCCGGAAAACTGCTACCTTGGTATCTGCTGTACCTAGCAAGCAGGAGGTATTGCCAGGAGAGGAAATTACCTTTGATACCACCATCAAGCCTTATCGTGGGGAAAAGATAAAGCTGTCTGTACCATATAAGGTGCCTGAGCATCAGCAGCCGGGCCAGTTGGCTTTAGATGTGCACGGTGGTGGTCTGGTTAATGTAGCGAAAATCCTGCTGGCTCAGCAGCAGGCCACTGAGGCAGGTGCTAAGCCTGCTGAGGAGGAACCTCCAGTAGAGGTACAGCTGCAGAATATGCTGTCCAGCAATTGCAATAATGATATTGTTATTGAATCTACAGTAGTAGTGCCTAAGAACGATGCAGAGCTGAAGGAAAGCATTCGTCAGGCTCAGAAATTAGCCAAGGAGTTGGCTAAGAAGCCCCAGGCTGCCAAGAAACCTAATCAAAAACCTGTAGTCAATAAGCTGGCTACTGATTATATTATTGAAAATGTTATTCATACCAGCGTTAAGGTGCTGGAGAAAAAATAGTTTACTTCTATAAGTAAAGAGGCTGTCCAATTTCAGTTAATTTTCACATAATTTTACTATGATTGTGCATGGTATTATGGCTGAAATTTTGGGATAGCCTTTTAAATTTTGTTTTTTCCTGCTAAAATAGAAAGTAGTTTGGAATTATATGGAGGAAAACACAATATGTTTATCCGATTCTTGGAATATATAGGCAGCTGGGTGCTGAAACTCTTATTTTTGGTGGGGGATATGACCTTGCTGCTTTTGGAAATCCTCAAGCAGCTGCCCCAAAAGCTGCGTCCTAAGCATATTTTGCAGCAGATGTCCCATCTAGGAGTGGATACCCTGCCTATTGTGTCTTTGACACTTTTATTTACGGGTATGGTTATGACCTTGCAGATGGCAGGGGAATTGATTAAATTTGGTGCGGAGTCTACCGTAGGCGGCGTTATTGCTATTGCCACTGGTAGAGAGCTGGGGCCGGTGCTGGTAGGTGTAGTAACCGCTGGACGGGTCGGTTCTGCTATGACAGCGGAAATCAGTACCATGAAGGTAACAGAGCAGATAGATGCCTTGCGCTGTATGGCTGTAAATCCAGTAGGGTATCTGGCTGGCCCAAGAATGCTGGCCTGTATGGTTATGGTGCCCTTGCTGACAGTATATGGCAATTTGATTAGTGTTCTAGGTGGCTGGCTGGTGTCAGGCAAATACTTTGGGATTTCCAATTATGTATATTGGCATTCCATTGAGCAGTATGCTGACGGCAGCGACTTCACTGGCGGCTTGCTAAAAGCCTTGGTCTTTGGCATGGTAATTGCTACTGTGGGATGTTACTATGGCATGAGGGCTCCAGAGGGTGCTCAGGGTGTAGGTATGGCTACCACTCGTTCTGTAGTTACCTCTATAATTATCATTTTCTTGTTGAACGTGATTTTGTCCTGGATGCTTTATTAATAAAGGATAGAGAACTATATGATTAGAATAGAAAATATTTGTAAAAGCTTTGGTGAAAAGCAGGTTCTCAAAAATATAAATATGGAAATCCGTGAGGGCGAAACCTTGGCTATTATAGGTGGCTCTGGTTCTGGTAAAAGTACCCTGCTAAGGCTCCTTATCGGTTTGGATAGGCCTACCAGTGGTGAAATCTACATTATGGGACAGGCTATTTCCCATATGCAGGAGGCAGAGCTAGATAAGCTGCGGATGAATATGGGCATGGTTTTCCAGTATTCCGCCCTCTTTGATTCCATGACTGTGGGCGAGAATGTGGCCTTTGGCCTGCGGGAGCATACGGATTTGTCTGAGGAGGAAATTCAGATTATTGTAGCCCGCAAGCTGGAGCAGGTTGGCTTGCCAGGGATTCAATCCACCATGCCAGGAGAGCTGTCTGGTGGTATGAAAAAGCGAGTGGGGCTGGCTAGAGCCATAGCCTTTGACCCCAAGATTATTTTTTATGATGAGCCTAGCTCCGGTCTTGATCCTATTACTACAGTGAAGATTGATGAGCTGATGAAGGAAACTCAGAAAAAGCAAAAGGCTACCAGTGTGGTAGTTACCCATGATATGGTTAGTGCCTGCAATATTGCAGATAGAATAGCCATGATTTATGAAGGGGAGCTAATAGCAATAGATACAGTGAAGAATTTCTGTCATATCAAGGATGAAAGAGTGCAGAGCTTTATGCAGCGTATGTACATGGGAAGGGAGCAAGCAGAATGAAGTTGGAAGCCAAGGTAGGAGCCTTTACCCTGCTGGGATTGGGACTTTTGATTGCTATCATGGTAATGCTTAGTGGCATAAAGCTAGGTGGCAGTCAGGGCTATAGCCTTAGCATAGGATTTCCTCAGGCCGTGGGACTAACCTCCGGCAATGATGTATGCTATGCCGGTGTGGCTGTAGGCAAGGTAGATAGTGTAGAGCCATCTGGTGTTGGGGTAGTGGCTGCTGTGCATATAGATAGCCAGGTAAAGATTCCTCGTAAATCCACTGTAATTGTTACTGCCAATGGTGTTATGGGAGGCAAGTTTATCAATATTGTGCCAGATAAGGACGCCAATTTTGAGGATTGCTATGGGTCAGGAGATTTTATCTATGGTTTGCAGGAGGCCACTATGGATGATATGATGGCCAATATGAATAATGCTGTTTTGAAGGTACAGACACTGCTGGATTCCATGAATCAGCTATTGGGAGATAAGGAGACTCAGCAGGCTTTGAAGGATGTATCCATAAATATGCGCAATATTACTGCCAATATAGATAGTCTGACCGCAACCTTGGCCAATATGGCTCAGGTTAATCAGGGAGATATTCGCCAGATGGCTCAGAATTTGAACCACATGACAGGCAGCCTGATGCGGACTGCTGATAGTTTGGAGGTGTTGGTAGCAACCTTTAATGGCAATGGAGAAACCGGAGCTAATTTGAGGGAGGCTATTGCTAATCTTTCTGCCACCAGCAAGCGCATTGATAATATGGCGGCTTCCCTGGAGGGAGTAGTAACAGATCCTCAGGTGGCTGATGATTTGAAGGCTACTCTGCATAATGTGCGCAATGTTAGCCAGCGGGCTGATGATATGATGAGCACCGTTTCAGATATTGAGGTTAAGGCTGGCTTGGAAACCATGTACAGTGGCAAGGAAGACCGTTGGCAGACCAATATGGGGGTGGATATCCGCCCAACAGGAAATAGCCTGCTAAGATTGGGCCTGAATGATATTGGGGAGGACAATCACCTCAATCTTCAGGGAGGTATGTATAATGGCAGCCTAGGGGCGAGAGCCGGAGTTATTGATGGCAAGGCTGGTTTGGGCTTGGATATGGGCAACAAGCTGCAGTTGTCTGTAGATGGCTATGACCCCAATGATTTCAAGCTGAAATCGCGTTTGCAGTATGAAATTGCCAAGGATACCTATATTTTTACTCAGGTTAATGATATAAATAAAGCTGATACCAGAGCAACATATTTCGGTCTGCGCCGAAGCTTTTAGTATAAATGGTTGATAGATATATATGTAGGAGGAAATGAAGTTGAAAAAGAATTATATGAGAAAGCTGACAGCCCTTGTGCTGGGCGGTTTGATGACCACAACTATGGCAAGTGCCGCTATGGCAGAGTCTAAGGACATGACCTTGGAGGAAAGTGTTCGTACTGCCTTGGATAATAACTATACCATCAAGCAGCAGGAGGCTGAATACGATAGTGCTGTATGGGCTCGCCATCAGGCTCGCCGCAGCTTTGGCCCTACTGTGAACTGGCAAAGCACAGCTACCAAGATGGGTGGCAAATACTATGAGGATAGTCTGAATTTAACACGCAGCTATGGCAACACTCTTAGCTTGACCATGCCTATTTATACTGGTGGCCAGCTGGAAGGGGCTATCAAGGCAGCAGATTTGGCTATGAATGCCAATGAGCTGGGCTTGGAGCTTTGCAAGCAGCAGGTAAAGGCAGCCACCATGAGTGCTTATTATCAGGCTTTGCAGGCCAAGAATCAGATTAAGGTAGCACAGGATTCCGTAAATACTCTGACTGAGCATCTGAAAAATGTTAATGCTCAGTATACTGTAGGTACAGTAGCTAAATCCGATGTGCTGGGAACTCAGGTGCAGATGGCCAATGCAGAGCAGAATCTCATTAATGCCAACAATAGCTATGATGTGGCTATTGCCAGCCTGAACAACGTTATGGGACTGCCTACTGATACAGAGCTGAACCTTACCGATAGTCTGGATTACAATGTTTATGAGATTCCTTTGGAGGAGTGTACTGCCTATGCCCGCAGCAACCGCCCTGATGTGCTGATGGCAGATTATCAGGTGGCCATTGCTGAGGCTGGGGTACAGCAGGCTAGAGCTGGCTATCTGCCAAAGGTAAGTGCTCAGGCTTCCAAGAGCTGGGCGGGTGATTCTCCATTTGGTTCCGAGGAGACTGACCAACGCTATCAGTCCAGTAATAATTGGACTGCTGGTGTGGTACTGTCCTGGGATATTTGGGACAATAATATTACCCAGTCCAAGGTAAATCAGTCCAAGGCTGCTGTAGCCAAGGCTGAGGCTGCTGCGGAGAATACCCGCCAGTCTGGGGATTTGGAGGTTCGTACTGCTTATCTGAATCTGAAGGCTGCGGAGAAGAGCATTAATACTACCCAGGTGGCTGTGGATAAGGCTCAGGAGGATTATAAGATTGCTCAGGTTCGCTATGCAGCTGGTGTAGGTACCAATCTGGATGTTATGGATGCAGAGGAGAAGCTGGCTCAGGCTCAGACCAATTATTATACTGCCCTCTATAACTATAATTCCAGCAAGGCTGCCTTGGATAAGGCTATGGGTATTATGGTTGACCTGGATGTTAGCAAGTTGGCTCTGCCACAGGAAGCAGCTAAGTAGGTCTTGACAGATAGATGATTTTTTGTTAAACTAATATGGCTATGGAGAGGTGTCCGAGTGGTTTAAGGAGCTGGTCTTGAAAACCAGTGATGTCGCAAGGCACCGTGGGTTCGAATCCCACCCTCTCCGCCATAGAGAAATTAAAAGGACTGCCGAGGCAGTCCTTTTTTGTACATAATTTTAAAGGCCATACCAGCTATAGGAGCAGGCATGGCCTTTGAAATTTAAGTTATTTTTTGCAGTGTTGTACGAAATGTTCAATGCGGGCAATGGCCTCAGAAATTTTGGCTACGGAAGTGGCATAGGAACAGCGTACATAGCCCTCGCCACACTGACCAAAGGCAGTACCAGGTACCAGTGCCACATGCTCCTTCATAAGAAGCTGTTCAGCAAATTCCTCAGAGGTAAGGCCCGTGGAGGTTATATCTGGGAAGATATAAAAGGCTCCCTTTGGCTCAAAGCACTTCAGGCCGGCATTGGTAAGACCGTCATAAATAAGGCGGCGGCGCTTGTCGTATTCAGAAACCATTTTCTTCATGTATTTCTCGCCGTGACGAAGAGCCTCTACCGCAGCAATCTGGGCGGTAATAGGAGCACACAGCATGGTGTACTGATGTATCTTAGTCATGGCAGAAATAATGGCCGGGTTGGACATAGCATAACCAATGCGCCAGCCAGTCATGGCATAGGCTTTGGAGAAGCCGTTGAGAAGAATGGTTCTATCCTTCATACCAGGCAGACCAGCAAAGCATACATGGCGCTCGCCACCATAGGTCAGGTCACCATAGATTTCATCGGAAATAACAATCAAATCGTGTTCCTGAGCAAATTTGGCAATATCCATCAGCTGTTCCTTGGTGAGAATAGCACCAGTAGGATTGTTAGGATAGCCAATGAGGAGAGCCTTGGTTTTGTTGGTAACATGAGCCTCCAAATCTGCTGGGGTAATGCTGAAATTATTTTCGATTTTGGCTGGTACAGCTACAGGTACAGCACCGGCTAGGGAAGCACAGGCCTTGTAGGATACGTAGCAAGGCTCTGGTATGAGAATCTCATCCCCAGGAGTGAGAATAGCCCGCATGGCAATATCCAGAGCTTCGCTGACACCTACTGTAACCAGTACATTAGTTTTGGGATCATAGTCAATATTGAAATTGCGCTTCTGCAGGGCGCAGATTTCCTCTCGCAGCTCCAAAAGACCACGGTTGGCAGTATAGGAGGTATAGCCCTGCTCCAGACCGTAAACACAGCTTTCTCGAATGGACCAAGGAGTAATAAAATCCGGCTCTCCTACGCCTAGAGAAATAACATCTTCCATTTCGGCTGCAATATCAAAAAAACGACGAATACCAGATGGAGGTATAGCCTGTACTACAGGAGAAATTCTTTTCTGCCAATCTATGTTCTCTGTCATGGAGTCATCACCAGCCTTCGATCTTGTTCCTTATCCTCAATAATAATGCCATCCTTTTTGTATGGCTTCAGCATGAAATGACTGCGAGTCTGAGTAACCCCTTCAATGGTGGACAGGCGGGTAGCTACGAAATTAGCTACATCCTGCAGAGATTTACCCTCAATGATTACCAGCAGGTCAAAGCTGCCAGACATGAGATAAACAGTTCGTACTTCGTCAAAGCGATAGATGCGTTCCGCAATGGCATCAAATCCTGTCTCTCTCTGAGGGGTAAGATTTACCTCGATAATGGAGGTTACGGTGTCGCTGCCGGTTTTTTCCCAGTTAATCAGGGTGTTGTAGCTTAGGATAATCTTGTCCTGCTCCAGCTGACGCATCTGCTGTTCAACCTCATATTCGCTGCGGTGCAGCATGGCCGCCAGCTCACCGGCTGGCCGACGGGCATCATGTTCCAAAAGCTCTAACAATTCACGCATTTTTCATCGCTCCTTTTTTCAATAGTATTAATCTTTATACCATATAAAAGAAAAAATTGCAAATGAAAAGAAAAAGATTAATCATTTGAGAAGAAAATATATTAAATTATATTGATTTATCCTAGAGTTTATGCAAAATATTTTTCCTTGTAATTTACCTCTGATATAATTTGCATAATATGGGATTTTTGTATAAAATATCCTTGGTATAGTCTTTTTTTGGAGATGATGGAGAAGGTTTTCCAAAGGAGTAGATGAAATTGATTATTGGAAATATGAAGGAGGCAGCTTCCGGCTTTGGCAGATACCCAGAGGCCGTTAGAGAAGCATTGGAGTTCCTCCGCAGCCATGATTTTACCACCATGGAGGATGGTAAATATCCCATTCATGGTGAGGACAGCGTGGCTATTCTACAGAGATACGAAACTAGGGAGCCAGATAGCGGTAAGCCAGAGGCCCATCGTCGTTATGTAGATGTGCAGTATATTGTCAGCGGTCGGGAGGAAATGGGCTGGTGTCCTATGAGTCCTGAGCTGAAGGTATGCGATCCCTATGACCAGGAGAAGGATATTGTGTTCTTTGATAATTTGATTCCTATCAGCGGCATCGAATTGGCAGCAGGAGATTTTGCTGTGCTTTATCCCACCGATGTGCATCGGCCTTGTGGTTCTCCAGAGGCAGGCCCACAACAGGTTACCAAGGTGGTAGTAAAAATTGCCATAGACCATATGAGATAATATTAGCTAGCTTTGTTTTTTTATTATAAATATTGGAGGCAGATCAATGAGTGTAAGAAGAATTTTTGTGGAAAAGCGTCAGGGCTTCTTTGACATCCCCGCCCAGCAGCTGCATGACGATTTGGTAGAGAGCTTCAGACTGTCTGGGCTGAAGGCTGTCCGCCTGTTCAATCGTTATGATATTGAGGGGCTTAGCGATGAGGAATATGCCCAGGTAAAGGCTGTCGTTTTCTCTGAACCTCCTGTGGATGTGGTTTATGAGGAGGAGCTGCCAAGCTTCCCAAATTCTACCATGTTTGCAGTGGAATATCTGCCAGGCCAGTATGACCAGACTGCAGATTCTGCTGCTCAGTGCGTACAGCTGGTAACTCAGAAGGAGCGTCCAGAGATTGCTACAGCCAGAGTGGTAGTTCTGGTAGGCGATGTTTCTGCTGCAGATGTGGAGAAAATCAAGAACTACTATATTAACGCAGTGGAAAGCCGTGAGGCTTCTATGGAAAAGCCAGAGACTCTGGATATGAAATTCCAGGCTCCAGCTGATGTAGAGCTGCTGGAGGGCTTTACCACTATGGATGAGGCTGCTCTCCATGCCTTCATGGATGCTAGAGGCTTTGCCATGAGCTTTGAGGATCTGAAATTCTGTCAGGAGTATTTCAGAGATACTGAGAAGCGGGACCCAACTATTACCGAAATTCGGGTAATTGATACCTACTGGTCAGATCATTGCCGTCATACTACCTTTACCACAGCTGTAGATTTGGTGGATATTGAGGATGGCTATTATGCAGAACCTATCCGCAAGGCTTATGATCAGTATTTGGCAGATAGAAAGGATCTCTATGCAGGCCAGAATCGTGATGTTACCCTGATGGATCTGGCTGTTATTGGCATGAAGGCACTGCGGAAGCAGGGCAAGCTGGAGGATTTGGACAAGTCAGAGGAAATCAACGCTTGCAGCATTGTGGTTAATGCAGATATTGGTGGCAAAAATGAGGAATGGCTGGTTATGTTCAAGAACGAAACCCATAACCATCCTACTGAGATTGAGCCATTTGGTGGCGCTGCTACCTGTCTGGGCGGTGCTATCCGGGATCCATTGTCTGGTCGTTCCTATGTATATCAGGCTATGCGTGTTACCGGCGCAGCCGATCCACGCCGTCCTATTAGCGAAACCTTGAAGGGCAAGCTGCCACAGAAGAAGATTACTCTGGGTGCAGCCGCAGGCTATAGCTCCTATGGTAATCAGATTGGCCTGGCTACTGGTCAGGTTTCCGAGGTATATCATGAGGGCTTCCTGGCTAAGCGTATGGAGATTGGTGCTGTTATTGCAGCTGCACCAAAGGTAAATGTAGTTCGTGAAGTTCCTACCACTGAGGATGTTATTGTGCTGGTAGGCGGTCGTACTGGCCGTGATGGCTGTGGCGGTGCTACTGGTTCTTCAAAGGAGCATACTCTGGAGTCTTTGACTGCCTGCGGTGCAGAGGTTCAGAAAGGTAATCCTCCTACTGAGCGCAAGATTCAGCGTTTGTTCCGCAATGCAGAAATCAGCCGTATGATTAAGCGTTGCAACGACTTTGGTGCAGGTGGTGTGTCTGTTGCTATTGGCGAGCTGACTGATGGCCTGGTAATAGACTTAGATGCTGTTAAGAAGAAGTACGAGGGCTTGGATGGTACTGAGCTGGCAATTTCCGAGTCTCAGGAGCGTATGGCCGTTGTTATTAACAAGAAGGATGTAGAGGCATTCTGCAAGGCTGCTGACGAGGAAAATCTGGAAACTGCTGTGGTAGCTGTTGTTACAGATAACCGTCGTCTGGTTATGAACTGGCGCCAGAATACCATTGTAAACCTGAGCCGTGATTTCTTGGATACCAATGGTGTCAAGCAGCATATCAAGGTAGTTGTGGAAACTCCTGCTAAGGAGACTTGCTATTTAGACCATATTCCTGGCAAGGTAGCAGCTTTGGCTCCTGATTTGGAGAAGGCATGGCTGGAGAACTTGAAGGACTTGAATGTATGCAGCCAGAAGGGCTTGGCTGAGCGCTTTGACTCCTCCATTGGCGGTAACAGCGTTCTTATGCCTTTCGGTGGCAAGAACCAGCTGACCCCTACTGAGGGTATGGTGGCTAAGCTGCCTGTTATTGGGGCAGAAACCACTACAGCTACTGCTATGACCTATGGTTACAATCCATATCTCATGGAGTGGAGCCCATTCCACGGTGCTATGTATGCTGTTATTGAGTCTGTAGCCAAGATGGTAGCTCTGGGTGGCCGTGCGGATAAGATTCGCCTGACCTTCCAGGAGTATTTTGAGAGTCTGGGTACTGATAGCAGAAAGTGGGGCCGTCCATTTGCTGCTTTACTGGGTGCTCTTTGGGCCCAGCATCAGCTGGAGATTCCTGCCATTGGCGGTAAGGACTCCATGTCTGGCACCTTTATGGATTTGACTGTTCCACCAACTCTGACCTCCTTTGCTGTGGATGTTATGAAGGCGGATAATGCCCTTTCTCCTGAGTTTAAGGTGGCTGGCAGCAAAGTTTATTATGTACCAATGCCAAAGGACAAGCTGGCCATGCCTGATTTTTGCAAGCTGCGGGATACCTACGAGAAGGTAAGCAATTTCATTGCTGCCAAGAAGGTATTTGCTGCTTCCAGTGTTCGTATGGGTGGTACTGCTGCTGCTATTACCAAGATGTGTCTGGGTAACGGCATTGGCTTCCGTTTCAATTCCAAGCCATCTATGGAGGACTTGTTCAAGACTGACTACGGTGCTTTGATTCTGGAGGTTGCTCCTGATTCTGATATTAAGGAGGCCTTGGCTGGTACTGGCTGCTATGAGCTGGGTACTACTACTCAGAATAGCAATATTGTGGCTGGTGAGGCTGTTATTGGCTTTGCTGAGGCTAAGAAGGCTTATACATCTCCACTGGAGAAGATTTTCCCAACTAAGGTAAAGGTAGGGGAGAAGAAAACTGCCAGCGAGTATATCTACACTGGTGGCAATAAAGTTATGCCAAAGGTTGGCATAGCCAAGCCAAAGATTTTCATTCCTGTATTCCCAGGCACTAACTGTGAATATGATACTGCCAGAGCCTTCAGCAGAGCAGGCGGCGATCCAGAGACCTTGGTTATTCGCAACCTGACTCCACAGGCTGTAGAGGAGTCTGTAGAGGCTATTGTTAAGGGTATCAAGGCATCCCAGATTGTTATGTTGCCAGGTGGCTTTAGTGGCGGTGATGAGCCAGATGGTTCCGGTAAGTTTATTGCAGCTATGTTCCGTAACCCTCGTATCAAGGAGGCTGTTCATGAGCTGCTGCAGAAGCGGGATGGTCTGATGCTGGGTATCTGTAATGGCTTCCAGGCTTTGATTAAGCTGGGCCTGGTTCCATACGGTGAGATTCGGGATCTGGATGCTGCTTCTCCAACCCTGACCCACAACCAGATTGGCCGTCATGCTTCCTGCATGGTGCGCACCAAGGTTGTATCTAATCTGTCTCCTTGGTTCAACAATGTACGTCCTGGTGATGTATTCACTATTCCTATTTCTCATGGTGAGGGACGCTTCTTTGCTGACAAGGAGGTTGTGGCCAAGCTGAGAATTAATGGTCAGATTGCTACTCAGTATGTTAATGAGGAAGGCAATCCTACTATGGAGATGCCATTTAATCCTAATGGCTCCATCAATGCTATTGAGGGTATTACCAGCCCAGATGGCCGTGTATTGGGCAAGATGGGCCACTCCGAGCGTATCGGCGGCTCTGTAGCTATGAATGTACCAGGTGAGCAGGATCAGAAGATCTTCGAAGCTGGTGTAGCATATTACAAGCTGTAAGCTGAAAATTTTATAACGAGGTGTCCGATGTCCCCCATCTCTATAGGTGGCGGGAAGCTGTGCTAATGACAGGGTGGAGCTAATATCTC
>DAVZJH010000056.1:0-13171 GCA_052272885.1 Anaerovibrio sp.
CCATTAAGTCGGACAGAGCAAAAGTCGTTATGACCGCAGGCTGTATTTCGAGAATTTTTAACATCCCGAATTATATTTACAACTTTAGTGGAAAAAGGCAACGCGGCAAATCAGAACTTGACTAAGATGTTTATGTAGGTTAATATAATAATATAAAAAAAGAGCGAACCACAATGATGGTCGCCGTTGCATGTTTTTTAGTCAATTGAATCGACCGTCAAACAGTGCTGACAACACTGATGGTCACAACATCTTACGAAAAGGCTGTCCAGGCACGGACAGCTTTTTTCGTGCTTGCTACAAGATGTGGTCGATATGTGACCTACGTTAACCTAGTAAAATTAACGATAGTTCGCCTGTGATAGTTAAGCGCAACAATATTGCTATAACCATAATCGCTACAAAAGTAACTAATGGTATGAGAGCATATATTGCTATGGCTAATGCCTCATCACAGGCGCTTCCCTTTTCTGGGAACACTATTATCGAAACCTCTATAGATAACATTTTTCATGCTATCATCTCCCTGTAAACAAAACTGCTAGGCAGAACATTTACTTATTTGCAGGGCGACCATCATTTGTATCATTGATAACAGCATTTTCATACTGCGTCCGCTCCGTGGGTATATTCCCACAACATATATAAATTATAACAAACGTTTTCCTTGCAGTCAAAACTATATTTTATAAAAATTACTTAGCCATATAAAAATCAAGCAGCTTTATCCGTATACGCAAAAAGACCGCCGACCAGCGACAGCCTTTCATGCTAAAACTTATTTTACCCCATGCTAACGGGTGCTAAAGCTCCCTCCTCTTAAGAGGGAGTTAAGCACCCGTAAGGCTCTGGATTTATTCGACTAAATTCAGTGGGAGTCTAAAGCTCCCACTGAATAAGTCTCATTTTACAACCTGTGCCAAAGTAGCAGCAACACTCTTGCTCATAATATCCAGAGCTGTATCAACAGCCTTCAGATACAAAAGACCAGCGTCTGCAACACCACGACCATTAGATACTGCATTCAGATCAATATACTCGTGAGTTGGCAGCTTGCTACGCTCCTCCGCAATTTTCTCCTTGAGAATCTGCTCAATAGCTTCCTGTGTCATTTTTCAACCTCTCCTCTACAACAAAGTTAAGATAATTATAACATAGATTATACATATTGTGGAAAAAATTTTTATTTAAGCAAGAACAATTTTGCTAAAATCGGCCACCTGACAAACCAGATTATCCACCAGCTTCAAAAGGCCAAGACGATTATTCTTAATCTTCTCATCCTTGTCCATAACCATAACCCCATCAAAGAATGCATCAATAGGCGCAGCCAGCTGAGACAAGGTAGCAATAGCACCAGCATAATCCTGAGCCGCAAATTCCTGCTCAGTCTTGGCAGCAGCAGCCTCGTAAGCGCTGTACAAATCCTTCTCCACCTGCTCAGCCAATATATCAGCCTCTACAGCAGCCTGAACATCCTCAGCCTTGCGAGCAATATTACCAGTACGAACAAAGGCCTGAATGGTTTTCTCCATCTCCTGCTTTACAGCCTCATTGACAGCCTGTGCTCTCAGGAATACACCATAAATATCATCTACAGTTACAAATACTGCATCCACTACATCATAACGAATACCAGCATCTGCCAAAACATTCTTCAAGCGCAGCTTCATGAAATCAGCTACATCGTTCTGCAGCTTGGTCTGCTGACCAGCATCAGCAATCTTCAAAAGTTCCATAGCCTTGGCCACCAGCTGGCTAAGAGAAATATGATACTGAGCTTCCTTCAGCATATTCACAACACCCAAAGCCTGACGGCGCAGAGCAAATGGATCCTGAGAACCAGTAGGAATCAGGCCTCTGCTAAAGGTACCTACAATAGTATCAATCTTATCTGCCAAGGAAACAATCCGGCCAGCTACAGAAGCAGGCTGACTGTCCCCAGCAAAACGAGGCATATAATGCTCGTCAATAGCCTGAGCTACAGCCTTAGTTTCGCCATCCAGCAGAGCATATTCACGGCCCATTACACCCTGCAGCTCAGTAAACTCAGTAACCATGCCAGTTACCAAATCAGCCTTGGCCAGCTTGGCAGCCCTTACAGCATCCTTCTTATCCTGCTCATTGGCACCAATAGCATCAGCAATATAACCAGCCAGAACCTCCAGACGGAGAGCCTTGTCATAGATAGTGCCCAGACCATCCTGGAACACAACAGTCTTAAGCTTTTCACCATGCTGCTCCAGAGTCTTTTTTCTATCCTCATCAAAGAAGAACTGAGCATCCTCCAAACGAGCACGCAGTACACGCTCATTACCATGCTGTACAGTCTCCAGATGCTCCTTGCCACCATTACGAATGGTAATAAAGAGAGGCAGCAGCTGTCCATCCTTCAAAACAGGGAAATAGCGCTGATGATCACGCATTGGAGTAATAACAGCCTCAGCAGGCAGGGCCAAATACTTCTCGTCAAACTTACCACAGAGAGCAGTAGGATACTCTACCAGATAGAGAACCTCCTCCAGCAAATCCTCATTAACCTCAGCCTGACCGCCATTGGCAGCAGCCACTTCAGCAATCTGCTGACGAATCATCTCACAACGCTCATTCTGGTCTACAATAATAGAAGCCTTGCGACAAGCCTCTACATAATCCTCGGCATTGGCAATCTCAAAATCTCCCTCAGAAAGGAAACGATGGCCACGAGAGGTTCTACCAGACTTAACATTGGCAACCTCAAAATCAATAACCTCCTGGCCATAGAGGGCTACCAGCCAGCGCAGAGGACGGATAAACTTGTAGTCCAAATCTGCCCAATGCATATTGTTAGGAAAATTCAAACCATCAACCAGGCCCTTCAAGGTTTCTCCCAGCAAATCAACAGTCTGGCCGCCCTTTTCGTGAACCATAGCATAGACATAACCATCCTTGGTAACCAGCTCCTCAGGCTTCACACCCTGACCACGGGCAAACCCCTGAGCTGCCTTGGTTGGGTTCCCATCTGCATCAAAGGCAATATTTACAGCAGGGCCGCGGTTTTCCTTGGAAAGATCTGCCTGCTGCTCTGCCAAGCCCTCTACCAGCAGGGCGCTGCGGCGAGGAGTACCCAAGGTCTTAATATTCTTGTATTCAATACGCAGCTCCTCAAAGGTCTTAGCTGCATTTTCCTTCAACTGAGACAGGATTCCTGGCATTACATGAGCTGGAACCTCCTCAGTACCGATTTCTAACAATAAAGTCTTGCTCATGCCTTATTCCCCTTTCCCATCATAGGATAACCAAGCTCCTCACGCTGCTTTAGATAACACTGGGCACACAGTCTAGCCAGCTTTCTTACACGGCCGATAAAGGCAGCACGCTCAGAAACACTGATAGCACCACGAGCATCCAGCAGGTTGAAGGCATGGGAGCACTTCAATACATAATCATAGGCAGGATGTACATAGCCCTTTTCAATAACTCTTACAGCCTCAGCCTCATACTTATCAAACAGGTCAAAGAGCAAATCCGCATCAGACAAATCAAAGGCATAGGTAGACTGCTCAAACTCATTCTGATGGAAAACATCACCATAGGTGTAATCGCCAGTCCACTGAATGTCATAAACATTCTCCACGCCCTGAATATACATAGCCAGACGCTCCAGACCATAGGTAATCTCTACCGCAGTAGGCTTAATATCCTGACTGCCTACCTGCTGGAAATAGGTGAACTGAGTGATTTCCATACCATCCAGCCATACCTCCCAGCCCAGGCCCCAGGCACCCAAGGTTGGAGACTCCCAGTTATCCTCTACAAAGCGGATATCATGCTCCTTTGGATTAATGCCCAGACGCTCCAGGGAAGCCAGATACAGCTCCTGAATATTGTCAGGGGATGGCTTCATAATAACCTGGAACTGATGATGCTGATACAGACGGTTTGGATTGTCACCATAACGGCCATCAGCAGGACGTCTGGATGGCTCTACATAGGCTACATTCCAAGGCTCAGGCCCCAGCACCCGCAAAAAAGTAAATGGGTTCATAGTGCCTGCACCCTTTTCTACATCATAAGGCTCGCCCAAAATACAGCCCTGTTCTGACCAGAACTGCTGCAAAGCCAGGATGATTTCCTGAAATTTCATATAAATTATCCTCCTTCAAAGATGTTACAGTGCAAAAAAATACGCCCCTGTAACATTTACAAAAATGCTACAGGGACGAGTAATTACCCGCGGTTCCACCCTGCTTGAGCAGAAATATCTGCTCCGCCTCATGGATATTTGCTTGTTGCTCCAAAGCGCCCTTCGTTCCTCTGCAGGCTTCCACCCTCCCTGCTCGCTAAAACGGAACTACTCCTCTTCTTCATTGCAAAATGAGTCTATCAAATTTTACAGAAAATGTCAATCTGGGAAGTACAAATATCTTGAAAATTATCCCTTTATGACTAAATTTCTCCTTTTACCGATGCCTCCACAAATTCTCCCAGGCTATTATACACCTTATCACTAAGACGGCATAGCTCCTCAGTAGGAGGAATCAAATCTGGAATCATAATGGTTTTGCACTGAGCTGCCGCTCCTGCCCTTACCCCATTACCGCTATCCTCAAATACATAGCATTGCTGGGGAGATAAGCCCAGCTTCTCAGCAGCCAACTGAAAAATATCCGGCTCCGGCTTACCTTTTGCCACCTGATGACCACTGACTATGGCTTTAAAATATTTCAGAACACCTAATCGTTCTAGATTTGAGGCAATAACCTCAGGTGCACTGCTGCTAGCCACAGCCATTTTTACACCATTATATTTAAAATAATTCAGGATTTTGCGCA
Organism: Anaerovibrio sp.; assembly: GCA_052272885.1. Taxonomy (GTDB): domain Bacteria; phylum Bacillota; class Negativicutes; order Selenomonadales; family Selenomonadaceae; genus Anaerovibrio. The sequence goes on from DAVZJH010000056.1 coordinate 4,815, forward strand.
TGCCCGGTTTTTCTGGTACATCCTCCTCTATCATCTCCTGAAAATTATTCAGGCAATATTCCATAAATTGCTTATTATCTACCTGAGGATAATATTTAGCAATAACCTGCAGCATCTGCTGACCATTAGTGCCACATACAGAACGATGAAATTCCTGAGAATGTTCCTGTCCAAAAGCCTTGGCAGTATTTCGCCAAGCCTGTTCATATAATCTTTCTGTATCCAGCAATAACCCATCCATATCAAAAATTGCTCCTGGCAACATAAAAAGCACCTCATTTCCAAAATTAGAAAACGCTATCCAAAGAAGCTAATTTAGGCAACAACTTCCTCAGACAGCGTTTCCAGCTTCTGCCTAGTTGGTAGGTATAGACAGAATTAACATAGAGTATCAGGGATAATATTGAAATGTATAACTTATTAGCAGTCTTTTCATTGGCGTGACCAATAGCTGATATTGCTAATATTAGTTATCTGAAATACGGATAACAGTACCTATCTGCAAATCCGGCATAGGCTTGTTTTCCACATAGATGGTGCCAGGAAGCTCCACCTCTGTGCTGCCACTGAAGTTTACAGTGCAATGTCCCAATCCTGCTAGGGTAACAGGAGCCTCCGGACCTACAGCAGTAATAGTGTACCGATTATCATCTATAGAAAGAATCTGTCCTGGCACTATTTCTCCGTAAATTGGCTGCACACTGACTGAGTAACAATAATCCTTTAATTCATCAGGGGCACCGTCACCAAAGATAATGAAAATGCCTTCGTCCTTAAATTCTTCTACATTTTCACCCATGTCCACAACTTTGTTTTCGTAGATAATGCTCATTTGAGATTCCTCCTAAATATTTACAACTTATGCAGCTGCATAAAGACCAAAGCTGGCCAAATATGCAATAATTACACGAATCCAGCCCGTAGCAAAACGGGAATACATAACAGATACAACACCAACCTCAATGGTTTCAGTTTCTGCCTCAGCCAAACCCAGACCTACAGGTATAAAATCGCAGGCACCCTGAGTATTAATAGCAAATAGTGCAGGCAAAGCCATCTGAGGGTCAATATTGCCCTTGCCGATTTCTGCACCCACCAGCGTACCAATAATCTGGGCAATAACAGCACCAGGGCCAAGAAGGGCTGACAGTCCAGGAATGGAGCAGATAATACCCAAGATAACCAGACCAAAGATATTACCAGCCAAAGGTGTCAGAATGGAGGCAAAGGCATCGCCAAAGCCAGAACCATTAATAATACCAATCAACATTGATACAAAGGCCATAAATGGCAACAGTGTAGTAATACAGGTCTGAATAGCATCTCTAGCTGCCTGATAGAAAGTACTAACTACTTTACCAGCACCCAAACCAATGGAAGTAATAATACTCTTATCCTTCTGTTCTGCCAAAGTCTGAGAAACCTTCTTGTTAGCACTGAATTTTGCTTCCTGCTTTGGCGCCTCTACTGTAGCAGCCTCAGAACCATCTGCCAAGGAGACCTGACGAGAGGTTACACCAGATACATAGATATCTTCAGTGATGTACTGAGCCATAGGGCCTGCTTTTCCTACCGGATTGGTGTTGATGGTAGGAATACGCTTCTTGGGATAAATACCACAGCGCAAAGTACCGCCACAGTCAATGATTACCAGAGCCAGCTCCTCCTCAGGACATTTGGTCTTGAAGCCATTTACTGGAATTAAGCCCGTTAGTTCTACAATTTTCTGAAGACATTCAGGCTCAGCACCACCGCCAGTAATAAACATAACCTTGTTTTTTTGCTCAGTAGGAGTGATTACCAATGGCCCACCAAAACCGCCAGCACCATGCTCTACATGAATAGAATTATACTCTGCCATTTTTCATTGCCTCCTTAGTGACTTGCTGCATTAAATTCACGACTTAGCTTGATGCCCTGCTGCTTCTCTACCAATCTAGTGGTAAATTCAGTAGCATAACCTGAGATAAAATTGGCTATCAAGCCTACCAGCAGATAACGTACTGCCAGAGGAGCCATATCCAGTCCCAACTGGGCAACACCATTGGCTATACCCAGATAAATAAACAGCTCAGCCACATTGATATGAGGAAAAATACCGCTGTTAGTATGACAATGATAGGTTACGGAAGCATAAAAACATGGCTTGTAGAACTCTGGCATAAACTTGCCAATAGACAGTGCCATGGGATTGCCCAGCATGAAGGCACTCAGAAATGGTAATACAGCATATCTGAGAATAGAATTGCCTGTACAGAACTTGGCAATTTTCTCCATTCTATCTGGGCCTACCATAGACATAATAGCATTCATCAATACCAGCAACATAACAATGGTTGGTATAATGCCTGTAACCCAGCCTACAAACTGTTCACCGCCCAGCTTGAACAAATTCATAAATCCCGATGCAAATTCTACGAGAATATCCATAATGCTCTTCCTCTCTTAATTCAAGGCTTTTTTGCCTGTGAAAACCTGCTTAAATCTCATAAAGGCTAATTGGAAAGGAGAAGGCGATGGCGTAATCGGCTCCCCAGCAACAAATTTTCGATAGGTCAAAGACGCATCCAGAATAGCATTCCGCAGATTCTTGTTCTTGGTAGCAATCTCATTGCCCGTCAAATCCGCTATGTGAAGTCCTTCAAATCCCCCCATAGGCCGTACCCTGGCCAGGAAGGTAACTCCCTCCATCTTTCTAGCCTCCTGAATATATCCCTGCTCGTCCAGCAAAAACATGGTTATAGCTCCTGCTCGGAAACCTCCGGCCTGACGTCCACAGGCCACTCTGCCTCTACGCCGGAGACTGATAAACTCCTTGGAAAAATGCTTCATTTGCACCGCACTAAATATACTTTGCAGAATAAATGCCCCTAATACGGCAAGTCCCAACTCCAGCATTTACCTTTCTCCTCTCTCTAAAAAATCTATTTTTATTAATTATTTCCAGCTCTTTTGTACAATGCTCCCAGCAGCTCCTGAAAGCTTTTAGACGAAGCTATTTTCTTCAGCAGCTCCTCGTTACGAGCCAAGCTGATAATCTCATCATATACCCGGATAAGAATACTATCATCAGATTCCAATTCCTGTGGAATCCCTAGCAAAAATATTACCTGAACTCTATGGTCATTACAGCAGATGGGTTGATGGCTGACACCTACCGACAGTACCAACTTGTCACTAACGAACTGTATGCTGTGGGGTATGGCAATGGAATGACCAAAAATCATAGTACCCTTTGCTTCACGAATATGTATCCTTTCCTTGAAATCTTCATCCAAATAACCGCTTGCCGTCAGCTTGTCCACCATATAATCCACCGCTTGGTCATAGGTATAGCTATCATCCAACAGGAAAAATCTATTCTTATCTAGGAATCCTGCCATAACGAACCAGTTATTATCCAAAACCGGCAAATCAATCTGATCCCAATATTTGGCCTTTTCTATCTTGTGCCGAATTTCCTGCTCATCAAACACTTCATTGATGCGGATAACCGGTCTATTACATTCGATGCCTAGAGGCACAGTAGTTATGACAATGTCATACTCTGTCAGAACCTCCTTTACAATATTTTCGTCTGAATAGAAATCAAGAATAGTAGTGCTGTCCAATATCTTTTTCAGCTGCATAGCCACCAAGCGTGCTGTTACTCTGCCGGTACCGCAAACCAAAGCCACTCTAAACGGTCTGTTTGTAGTAGTATTCTCTGTTAGGAATACTCCAAAATAAGCTGCCAAATAGCCTCTTTCGGCCTCACTAACCTGAAGACCATAATCCCTTTCCACAATTCTGGCTGCAACACCAGCCATCTGATAGGCCAAGGGATATTTGCGCTGCAAATCCTCCAGCAGTGGATTGTTAAGCTTGATGCCATATTTTAGACGGTTACACATAAACATTAGATGATAAAGAAATTCCTGTGTAAATTCATTGCTTGGTAGGCTGATATTCATCTCCTGCCTTATGCTGGCTAAAATATTCTCCATCAATATAGGTATATTACTATCCAGCTTGATAGGCCCCATTTTAGTAATATCCGCCGGAGTTCTCATACCTAGAATAGGCAGAAAGGCGAATATTTTCTCTTCCATAGGAAATTCCACATCCAACAAATCACCAATATTATCCACCAGAATATTCACAATCTCAAATTCATCTCTGGCTTTCAAACGATAATGCTCTGGATTCAGCTTACCAATATAATGTCCTGTCAGGAATCTGTCCAGCATCAACGTTACAAATTTTTCAAATTTCTGCTGGACACTGCGCTCAATGGAATAATTTCTAAAAGTTTGAGTTATAGCCTCTACAATTTCCCTATCCAAGGGATAATCCTTATAAATCTGCTGATAATTTCTTTCCAGAATGTATTTGCGAATATTGATTTCCTCACCATGAAGCACCAAACCCTTGCTGGTTTTTCCCTCAATGGCCAGGCCATATTCCGCAACCTCTTCCCGCAGCTTTTTCAAGTCCCCAATCAGGGTGCTACGGCCTACATTCATTTCATAGGCCAATTCATCTGTCAAAATTGGTCTCTCAGAGCGAATTAACCTGCCAAAAATATAATCCATACGGTTCCGCGGTGAATTGAGAAATGCGTCTGTCTCCGACAGCTTTGCGTAAACCCTACGAAATTCCTCGGCCGAAAATATATGTAGACCATATTGTCCCTTTTGGCCCTCTATAGAGGCTATACCGCCTAATTCCTGATTCAGTTGCTTAATATCATTTCTGATAGTTCTTTCACTGACCTGAAATTTGGCAGCCAAAGTGCTGACTGTGAGAACTGGAGTTTTGCGAAAGCACTGTAGTATTTGTGATGTGCGATTGTCTCCATACAAGTTTTTCAACCTCAGCACCCTTTCTCTTTCTTATCCTCTGGACTTGCCGCCAGAAATATTAATGGTTGTACCGGCAATATAGCTGGCTCTGTCTGATACCAGATAGGCAACCAAATCTCCTACCTCATCCAGCTTGCCATCTCTTCCCAACGGAATAACCTTGGAATAGTCTGTGGACAGCTCCTCTGGCTTGCAGCCTCTGGTATAGGCCAAAGCTTCATTGTAGGCAGATGTTCTCAGCCCTGTAGCCTCCATAATACCTGGTGCACAAGCTAGAACTCTGATATTGTACTTGCCCAGTTCCTTGGCCCAGGAGCGGGTAAAGCTGTCTACCGCACCCTTGGTAGCAGAATATGCTGACTGTCCCTGAGAACCTTCCTTGCCAGCCTCAGAGGACATATTCAGAATAACACCGCCGCCCTGCTTAAGCATCTGCTTGGCACAGGCCTGAGCGCACAAAACAACACCCTTGACATTTACAGCAAACATCTTGCTAAAGGAATCATCATTCAGCTCATACTCTGGCCGTTCCCCTCGTACATCTACCAGCAAACGAGGCATATTGATACCTGCATTATTTACCAGCGCATCAATACGTCCATATTTTTCTACTACAGCATCTGCCATAGCCTTGACACTAGCTGTATCAGTTACATTGCACTTGACACAATAGGCACCATCCACGGTATCGCCTGTGGTTACATTCATGTCCACAATAACAGCCTTGGCCCCAGCAGCCACCAAGGTAGTAACTACATGCTTGCCAATCCCGGAGGCACCTCCGGTAACGACTACAACCTTGTCCTGCAAACCTAACCAGTTTTCCTTCATTTTAACTCCCCCTTAATTTTTTTGATACATTTCGTATCTGTTGTACTCATTGTAGGGGAATTTACCTTGTATTTTAATACCTTCTTTTTCCCAAGAACGGAAATACTTTAGTACACCATATTTCCCTTTGATGGAAATACACCATATTAAGCTCTTATTTTTTTGATATATCTCTCTTTTTTCATTATAATATATTTTGCAATATTATTGACCAAAATACCACAATTTTTTTTAGGAGCCTTGCCTATGAAACGACGAAATATATATACTCTGATTTTGATTATAACAGTAGCAGTGATTTTTGCAGTAGGCCTATCCCTGTTGGTACTGCCTCAAAAGGATTTGTCCCTCCATCAAAATGAGAAAAAAACCATCTTTGGCGGAGTTTATATGACCTTAAACAATCCCTTTTATCAGATTATCGATACGGAAATGCGCAGTCTCATTGAAGCCAACAATGGTGTGCTGCTTACACGAAATCCTTCTCTCAATGCGGAAAGGCAGCAGGAGCAGATTTTGGAGCTGGTGGATTTGGGAGCCAAGGCCATTTTTGTCAATCCTGTAGATGTGGACAATATTGCCCCTGCCTTGATAAAGGCTCGTGAAAAAAATGTAAAAATCATTGCCATTGATACCAATTTTCCTGATAACAATCTAGCTGACTGCACCATTGTTTCAGATAATTATTTAGCTGGTATGCAATGTGGGCAGCATCTATTGGCCCATCGCAGCTCAGCCCATATTGCTCTTCTAACTCATCAACAGGCCATGTCGGCTCAGGAACGAATTGACGGCTTCCGCAATGCCATCAAGGATAAATCCGAATTTCAGGTGGTGGCTACTGAGGATTGTCTAGGCCAGTTGGAGCTGGCTATGCCTGCTATGGAAAAAATTCTACAGGAGCATCCTGAGGTGAATGTGGTTATGGCCCTTAATGACCCAGCCGCCATGGGAGCTGTTGCTGCCCTGCAGCATGCCGGACGGCTTAATGGTACCTCTGTTTATGGTGTAGATGGCAGTCCTGATGTAAAAGAAATGATTGCCCATGGTGCCATTACGGCCACAGCAGGACAGGAACCCCGCAAAATCGGTATTCTGGCTGTGGAAAGTGCCTTCCGTCTGCTAGGTATGAAGAACACTCTGCCGCAAAGATTCAATATTGAACAATTTAATAGTCAAAGTGTAATTGCTCTGCCTACCATATTGCTGACTAGGGATAATCTCAGCCAGCATCCCAATATAGGCTATTGAGAGGTTAATTATGGGAAAATATAAAATTTTTTTTATAGGCCTATTGTTTTTGATATTGGCTGTTATTAGATTTTGGCCCCCTTCTCCTCCGGTCCTAACTGTTGCCATCTGCGCCGACAGCTACTGGGGAATACCAGATGGCCATCCCACTGCTATATGGGAAAAAGCCATAGAAAAATTTCAGACACAACATCCCAATGTTCAGGTAAAGCTAATAGCCGGGGTACAAAAGGCGGATTATGACGAATGGTTAGCCGAAAGGCTGCTTTCTGGTCAAGAGCCTGATGTATTCCTTATTCCCAGAGATGATTTTGACAATTACGCCTCAAAAGAAGCAGTGCTGCCCCTGAATAATCTCATGGAAGCCGATAATGATTTTGACAACACACTTTATTATCCAGTTTCCCTGCAAGCTGGACAGCTAGGTAGCTCATTTTATGCCCTGCCTCTGGAAAGTGTCCCCACCCTGATGTTTGTTAACAAAACCCTGCTAAGAAATTATCATATTCCTCTACCTTCACCTACTTGGACCTGGCAAGATTTTTACAGCATTTGTCAACAAACCACCCAGGATACTAATGGAGATGGCAAATTAGACACCTTTGGAGTCTACGGCTACACTTGGCAGCAGGCTGCCTTAGACAACAATGTATTACTATTTCAAACAGATGGCAGCAATCGAATAGCTCATTTTGAAGGGCCAGACCTAGAGGCAGCCATTCATTTTGTCCGTAGTTTGCAGGAGCTGAATCAAGGCTATCGGCCTACAACCAGAGATTTTGATTTAGGCCATATTGCTTTCCGACCTCTTACCTTTGCAGAATATCGCACCTATCAGCCATATCCTTGGCGGGTGAAGAAATACAGCTCCTTTGATTGGGATGTAGTTCCCTTTCCTGCTGGCCCAGCTGGTCAAAATCTTTCCCATGTAGATACCATGCTGATGGGTATTAGCAAACATAGCAAAAATCCTCAGTTGGCTTGGGAATTGCTGAAAACCTTTTCCTATAACCTGGATGTACAAAAGTTGATTTTAACCAATTCATTGGGTTTGCCAGTACGCAATGACATTCTTACAGAATCAGACAATCAGAAAGACTTTCAGCAATCCATGGGTGCTACTAATCAAAATCTAACTCTATCCGCTATTCATACCATTATGCTTGAAGCTGTACCTGAGCCGGTATTCCGCCAAAATCAGGAAGCTATGGAAAAGGCCAACAACTTTATTTCCCGTATTATTGAGGAAAATCTGCCCTTGAATAACAATCTGAACCAATTACAGCGGGAAATAAACAACCTGCTGTTGCAATAAGGAAATTCTGATTTGCCTATCTCCCAGGGGAGGTAAATATAATTCGATATGTCAAAGATTCTCGAAATACAGCCTGCGGTCATAACGACTTTTGCTCTGTCCGACTTAATGGCCCT
>DAVZJH010000057.1:0-13118 GCA_052272885.1 Anaerovibrio sp.
TATGCAGTGCTCAGGGAACCAAGAATCCCCTGCCTTTAGGCATGGGGAGTGTCAAGGAAATGAACAGGGCGTAGGTGAGGCACTTAAGAACAAGGCAATAGAGGATATGGCAGAAAAGTACGGAGTCACGATTCCCCAGCTGTGCATTCGTTTTGATATTCAGCTTGGAATGATTGTTTTGCCAAAGACTGCAAATCCAGAGCATATGAAAGTTAATGCGGATGTTGATTTTATAATTTCAGATGAAGACATGGAAATCCTCAAGCATGTGGAAAAAATTAAGGACTACGGCAGACATAGTATTTTCCCTGTATTTGGAGGTAAGATGTAAATTTTGGCACACTGCCTAACAAAAAGGAGATGTTTCACGTGAAACATCTCCTTTGCATTACATATGTTATTTTGTCCTTGTGGATATATTAGGGGCGGTTATTACATTTCTAAGGTTTGCTCCATAGAATTATCCTCAGTCAGTTCTTCCTGAGTATTTCTATCACGATTTCTGGCATAGGCTAAATAATAAATTGCTGCGCAGGTTAAAGCCCCTACAGCAGTTGCCTCATAGATACCATTAAAGCCGATGATTTCTTTGAAGGCACCTAGGAAATAAGGGCCAAAGCCCAGACCTACATCCAGCATAATGAAATAGGTGGAAACAGCAATACCAGAGCGATAGGCTGGGGTAAGTTTAACACAGATAGCCTGACCATTGGACATGAAAGTACCATAGCCAAGGCCGATAAAGATGCTGGCTGCAATCATCAACACCATGCCATGAGCCTGTCCTAGAAGCATCAGACCAATAAACATAGCCAGATAGCAAGGATACATAACAAAATCCTCACCCTTGCGGTCAAACATTACACCGGCAAAGGGGCGAATGATTGTAATAACAATGGCGTAGACTACGAAAAATACAGGGCCGGCGCCATCAAGACCTAATTCCTTGGTATAGGCTCCCAAGAAGGAAAGCACACCGGAATAGCAGATACCCATGAAAAAGGCAACGGTGGAAATGGCCAATACTCTAGGCTCAATAAAATTATCCAACCGGAAGGATTTTAGCTCTGCCAGCTTTTCGGGAGAAAGCTCAATTTCTTCAACAGGCAGGAAGAATGTAGCTAAGAGGCAGGCACCTAAAATAGCAATGCAGAAATTAACTATATGGGCAAAGCTGAAGTAATCCTGTAGCAGCATGCCCAGCAGAGGACCAACACCAGCAGCTAAGCTTAGGCTGAGGGCAAAATAGTTGATGCCCTCGCCACGGCGAGACTGGGGAATAACGCCGGCAATGATAGTGCCGGTGGCTGTAGCAGCTATGCCATAGCCAATGCCGTTTAGCAGTCGTACTTCATATAAAGTAGTCATAGAATTAAAAGCGAAATAGAGAACTGTGGTCAGGAGATAAAAAATCACTCCGGTGTAGAGCATTTTTTTACGACCCATTAATTCAATATAGCGACCACCAATTAATCTGGCCAGCAGAACACCAATAATATAGATGCCGGTAGCTAGGCCAGCCTCTGCTACAGTGGCGCCCATGTGCAATGCCTCCACGGCAATAACTACCATAAGCATATAATAGATGATATAAATGCCTAGATTGATAAATGTATCAAGCACAAAGCCTCGTGTCCATAAGGGTTCTTTTTCCATAAAATAATCATCAGCCTTTCTTATTCTTATAACCTATTAATAAAAAGAAAACGCTTTTGATTATAGTTAATAAGGAGATATTTGTATAACGCAATAAAAAGATAGCTGCTATCGCAAAAAACGATGACAACTATCTAGAAAAATTAGTCAATGAAATAGGTATGTAAATAGTTTAACAAAAATTCGATATGTGGTCGTTTAGGTGTGTCCTTTTTGAATACAATACAGGTATCTAGTAGTAATGGTTCCTGTAGGGCATAGATACCATTAAATATACCCAGAGCTTCTATCAGGCGTTGGGGTAGAATTGCTCCTGCCGGATTTTGCTGGCAAAAGTGTACCATGGCATAGGGCGTGGAAAGGGTAGCTGCTCGAGGCGGATGTTTTTGAGGAAAGTATTCACTAATGGTTTGTTCAATGAAATAATTGGTGGGATAATATACCATAGGGTAGTTGATAATATCGTTGTGACTTACAGTGGAATGAGGCAATGTTAAACAGGGGGCATAATATACCATTCTGTCCCAGCCTAGATGAACCTGTTCATATTCAGCAAAGGGTTTGGCATGAATCATGTATACAGAGGCTAAATCAATTTTATCATCCCGCAGGTCAGTTAAGATTTCACTGCTCTCCATATCATAAACCACTAGGTCGATGGGCTTCTTTTGCTGCTGGAAATGTTGTACATGACGATTCATTAGCACATCTCCTAGAGTTCGCATAACTCCGATTTTGAGGAGGGTAGGCTCCTGTTGTTGCTCTTGGCGAAGCGTTAATATTTCCTGTTGCAAATTTGTTAGGTGTTTTTCAGCAATGGCCAGCATTTTTTCTCCAGAGGGAGTTAGATGACTTCCTTTGTTGGTGCGCTGAATAAGCTCCAGGCCCACAGTTTCCTCCAGCTTTTTGATTTGGGCACTAAAGGCAGACTGGGTAATATTGGCCTGCTGTGCGCCTCGGGTAAAATTGTTTTCTTTACCGTAGCATAGCAGGCATTTTAGTTGTTGTATAGTTGGCAATTCAATCATGGCATCACCTTGTTTTCAAAATCTACTGGTTTATCATACAGTTAAGTACTAATTCCGTCAAGCTATAGCCGAAATAGATAAATTAGGGATGTTGTTTCACGTGGAACAACATTATCTCTTTTTAGAGAAGCAGTTGAAAAAATACCTAGAATGCTACCTAGAACACTGATTAGCAGTGAGAGCAGATATAATTGATTGCAAATAATCTTTTCCTTAGATATAATCATTACAATCACAAATAGCTTTAGCAACTATTGCGTAATAAATAATTATGGAAGTGAAATAAATGCCAATATACAATGCACCGATTTTGGCGGTGGACCCAGTGGAAACAAGAAGATATGCTGGACTGCAAAAGGCAGAGGACTTCAAGCAGGAGCTGATAGACAATGCTTGTCAGGAGGCGCAGCTTTTGATTCAGCCTAAGGGAATCTGGCAGATTTATGATTACAATGCAGAAAGCCAGACGGTCTATAATCAAGACCATACACTGGAGGTAAAGCTGCAGGGCAAAAGCATAGGGAAACATTTGCAAAAAGCCTGTCAGGTGGTAATTATGTCTGCCACTATTGGAGAGGATATTGAAGATCAGATAACTCGTTCCTTTGAGGAGGGAAAATATAGCTTTTCTATGCTTCTGGATGCTGCAGCTACCACAGCTATTGAGGAGGTAGCTGATGGGATGGAAAAGAATATATTTAATGTAGTTAAAAGGCAGGGGCTGGCCATGACATGGAGATTCAGTCCAGGATATGGGGATTGGCCTATTGAACAGCAGCCAGAGGTGTTATCCCTAGCTCATGGGGAGGAAATCGGAGTATCCTTGACGGAAGCCTTGATGCTGACACCTCGTAAATCCATTACGGCCATTATAGGTTTATATTATCCAGATAAGGAATGTGAAAAACCAAATGGTAAGCATGATTGTAGTCAGTGCAGTAAACTGGATTGCCCAGCTCGCCGCAGTTAATATACTACTTGCGAAATTCCAGCAAAAATAGTACACTAACCACACGACTAATTTATTACATTGAAGGATTTTGTTTTAGGCAGAATTTGTTTTTTACTAGAATAGAGGTAATTATATGATACATATTTTTGATGGTGCTATGGGAACCATGTTCCAGCAGCTGGGACTTTTACAGCCAGGAGCTTGTCCAGAAATGCTTTGTGTGGATAATCCTGAGCAGGTTACCAAGGTGCATCAGCGTTATGTAGATGCAGGCTCCACCATTATTGAAAGCTTTACCTTTGGTGCCTCTGCTTTGAAGCTGGAGCATTATGGCCTTAGTGATCGAGTGGTGGAAATAAATCAGGCTGCGGTAAAGGCGGCCAAGGCTGTTAAGGTGCCTGAGGGAGGATGTGTAAAAATTGCTGGCGGCATGGGGCCTTCCGGAAGATTTATTAGGCCCTTGGGAGATTTGGATTTTGAGGAGGCCTACGATAATTACTATCAGCAGGCTCAGGCTTTGGAATCAGCAGGTGCAGACTATATACTGATAGAAACCTTTATTGATATTCAGGAAATGCGGGCAGCTCTTTTGGCGGCTAAGGATGCTACTAAGTTGCCAGTGATTTGTCAGTTGTCCTATAGCGAGGATGGCCGTACTGTTACAGGTACTGATCCCCAGACTGCTGCTATAACCTTGGACGCTATGGGAGCAGATATTATTGGTATCAACTGCTCCTTGGGACCTGAACAGCTGGTGCCTATTGTAAAAATTATTTCCCAGAACACTGCGAAGCCTATTAGTGTACAGCCAAATGCGGGTATGCCTCAGTTGGTGGATGGAAAAACTATCTTCCCTATGGGGCCAGATGATTTTGGCACTTGGGCACCAAAGCTGGTACAGGCTGGTGCTACCTATATCGGTGGTTGTTGCGGTACTACCCCAGAGCATATTGCAGCTATTAAATCTGCCTTGGTGGGAGTGGAAGAGCCCAAATTTGCGCCTTTGCGTCGGCGGTTAATGTTGACCAGTCGCAGCAAAACCGTGGTGGTGGATAAGGAGCTCCCTACTGTTTTGATAGGTGAGCGCATTAATCCTACAGGCAGAAAAAAGCTGGCAGCCGAAATCAAGGATGGTTCCTTTGTGTCTGTAAAGAGAGAAGCACTGGATCAGGTTAAAGCTGGTGCAGGGCTTTTGGATGTAAATATGGGTGTAGGAGGTATTGATCAGGCAGCTGCCATGAAGCGGGCGGTTACGGAAATTGCTCAGCTGACAGATGCTCCTTTGGCCATTGATACCAGCGATCCTGTAGCCCTGGAGGCAGGCCTGCGGGCTTATCCTGGCCGTGCCTTGATAAATTCTGTCAGCGCTGAGGTGGAAAGGCTGGAAAAATTTATTCCTCTGGCTCGTAAATATGGTGCGGCTATTTTGTGCCTGCCTTTGACAGATGAGGGCATTCCCAAAACTGCGGAGGAGCGGTTGAAGGTTATGGATATCATTATTAGCACTGCTAAAAAGGCTGGCTTGCAGGATGGCGATTTCCTGCTGGATGGTTTGGTTATGACCATTGCTGCAGATGCAGATGCTTGCAACCATACGCTGGAAACTCTGAGGCTTTATCGCCAGCGTTATGGCTATCCTGCTACTATGGGCTTGAGTAATATTTCCTTTGGTATGCCAAATCGTCCTCTGATTAATAGCACCTTCTTTACCATGTGTCTGGCCGCAGGCTTGGACGCGCCGATTATGAATCCTTATGATGAGTCCATGCAGAATGCCTTGATGGCTTCTATGGCTTTGCTGGGCAAGGATGCTAATGGTCGGGATTTCAGCCGTAATGACAAAAATTTGGCAGTGCCTAAAAAGGCTGCGGTGGCCAAGCATGTTGAGCTAAGTCCTCTGGAGGCTCTCAAGGCTGCAGTTATTGAAGGTGAAGCTGATGAAATTCGTTCCCTGGTGGAGAATGCTCTTAACACAGGTATTGAGCCTAATGAGCTGACGGAAAAGGCTTTGACGGCGGCAATGAATGAGGTAGGTGTGGACTTTGGCGCCGGACGGGTTTTCCTGCCTCAGGTTTTGCTGTCTGCCGAGGCTATGCGCAGTGCCTTTGTGGTATTGAAGGAGAAATTCCCTGCCTCTGCTGGTGATAATACCAAGGGCACTGTGGTGCTAGCCACTGTTAAGGGTGATGTTCACGATTTGGGCAAGAATATTGTAGGGGCCTTGCTGGAAAATAGTGGCTTCAATCTAATCGATTTAGGCAAGGATGTTCCAGCAGAGGATATTGTTGCAGCTGCCAAGGAAAACAAGGCTGCCATTGTAGGCCTGTGTGCTCTGATGACCACTACCATGACGGAGATTGACGAGGTTATTCGCCAGTTGAAGGAGGAAAATATTCCAGCTAAGGTTATGGTAGGGGGGGCAGCCCTCACTCAGGAATATGCTCAGGAGGCTGGAGCAGACTTTTATGCTTCTGATGGTGTTAAGGCTCTGAATATTGCCAATAAAATTGTGGGAGAGAACTAAATCTTGTCAGTTTTTTTTCAGATTAATGGTGGAAAATAGGTGATAGTGAGTTTTGCAAAGTATGACCAAATGCGGTAAAATACTTTGGAAAATTTTTTAGAGCTATTAGATGCATTTTGAGTTTGGAGGAGTTTACTTGAGTAATCAAGAAAACAAAGAAGAGAAAAAAATAGCAAAGGAATATACCATCCGTATCAGCTCCAATGATGGAGAGGATGCTCGCAGCATTCACTTGCCAGCCAAATGGGTGAAATGTGGTATTGGTTCTATTGTTGCAGGGGCCTTACTGCTGGTAGGAGCCTTTGGGTACTCTACCTATACCAGCTATTCCTTGCGGGATGAGGCTGCCCAGATAGAGCGTCTCCAGCAGGTAAATAGTATTCAGCAGGAACAGCTGCTGCAGCTGTCCAAGAAGGCAGACAATCTTCAAAGTCAGCTTAGTGAGCTGGGACAGGTGGAAATGGAACTGCGACAGATTACTGGCATGGAGGCTGGTACGGCAGACACACCTCAAGGGAATGGGGGAGATGGCACCCATAATGGTCAGGGTGGTCCTGTAAATCAGACCGTAAAACTGGAAAATGTAAGTGCCGTATTAAATGATATAGAGCAGCGGGTGGAAATTCGTAGGGCTAGTATTCAGCAGCTGAAGGAAGCTATGAAAGAGCAACAGACCCTGCTAGGCAACGGAAATGGAGCAGCCGTTACAATTCCGTCTATATGGCCTACTACAGGAGATGTCAGCTCTCCCTATGGTTTGCGTTGGGGTGGTTCTGATTTTCATCCAGGTATTGATATTGCTGATGATGCAGGTACTCCTATTGTGGCTACAGCTGATGGTGTAGTTACAGATGCAGGGTGGAATTCTGGCGGCTACGGCAATATGGTAGATATTGACCATGGCAATGGGTATTTGACTAGATATGCCCATGCTCAGGCTGTGGCAGTATCTCCAGGGCAATATGTCCGCAGAGGCCAGGTTATTGCCTACATGGGCAGTACTGGATACAGCACCGGCCCTCATGTACACTATGAGGTGCGGATTAACGGCAGAGCTGTAAATCCAGCAGGGTATTTGTAAAAATAGTACATAATGTAAGGTCGTTGTATAACTGTTAGGATATACAACGACCTTTTTCTATGATTTATTTGTTATTATATATTTCTGTAAAAGAATAAAGTATTACGGTATACAAGAATACAATGAAAAACATAAACAGGCCATGATAAGAGGCTCTGGTCTTTGAGGCTTGCTATGGTGGGATTGAGAGGATATTTTTCATTTATCGATGAGTTGTATAATTATAAAATATGCATAATTTTTGTATATTTATGCATTGATAAAATAATAAAACCAATAAAATCAAGGGGTTTGTGACTTTATCGTGGTGAAGTCTTGAATATTTATATTGACAGCTACCCACAATATACCTATAATAATATTTACCGCAGACAAATATACTAAAAGTTAGGTATAAATGTCCGCTGGTGAATGATAAACTATAACGGTTATTGAATGGCTTTTATTATATAATCACATAGAAACCATCCAATAGCTGATACTAGTTTATTGTCTATATGTGTGTATTGGAGGAGTGTTAATATGTGTAGAATTGGTTCTATCAAGAGCAAGGTGCCTGTGCATCCATCCAAGGCCCTGCATCTGATGCTGCCTCAGCAGGAGGGGCATGATAACTCTGGCTTTGCAATGGTTATGCAGGATTTGTATGGAATTTTTTCCACCTACAAGGATAAGCCCCTGCTTTCTATGGCCTGCACCCAGAAGGGCAACCAGATGGTAGAGGAATATATGGACAGCCATAATTTTGTGCAGTTGGCTGAGTGGATTCCTGTACCTAATAAGGAGCCTGGTTTGGATATTCAGGCTATGCCATATTATGTATTCCGTAATTATGATTTTCCTGAGCATTACAACGAGCTGTCTCAGAAGGAAAAGGAGGATGTACTGCTGAATACCCGTCTGGCTCTCCGCAAGCTGTTGGAGGATGCTGGCGAGGGGTATGTATATTCCTTCTGGCCTGATGTGCTGACTCTGAAGGAAATTGGTGATCCAAGAGATATTGCTACTTATTTCCATCTTTGGGAGGACAATGGCTGTCTGTCTGCCAAGAATATTGTGGTACAGTGCCGTCAGAACACGAACTATGATATTGTTCGCTATGCAGCTCATCCATTCTTCTTGCAGGGGTATACCCTTTGCGCTAACGGCGAGAATACTTTCTACACAAAGAATAAGGAATTCCAGAAGTCTCTCCATCGCGGCTATATCGGTTTCGAGTCTGACTCCCAGTGCTTCCTGTACACTCTCCACTATGTACTTCACGAGCTAAAGTGGCCTATTAACTACTATAAGCATGTTATTACTCCACTGCCTTTTGAGGAGATTGAGAAGCGTGAGGATAAGGATGTTCTCACTGCTATTCGTCAGTCCCTGGCTAATCTGGAAATCAATGGCCCCAATACCATTATTGCCACCCTGCCTGATAATCGTATGATTACCTGCTGTGACTCCAAGAAGCTGCGTCCAGTAGTTATTGGTCAGGATGAAAACACTGTGGCTATTGCCTCAGAGGTTTGTGGTCTGAATGAAATTATGCCTGATAGAGATATGACCAAGGATATTTATCCAAATGAGCGTGAAGTAATCGTAATAGACAATGAGCTGGAGGTACAGAGATGGAAGCAGTAAAGACACAGGATATTTCTGTAAATGACCTTGCTTGGAAAATTGAATATCATGCAGATAGATGTACTATGTGCGGCAGCTGTGTAGCTAGCTGTTCCTTCAAGGCCATCAAGGTAGAAACTCAGGCTCAGTCCATTGTGGTATCCACAGATGGCCAGCCAAAGCCAGAGCATAGACATATTGCCCGTCCGATTATTAAGCAGGTAGCCAGCCTTACTGATTTCTGCCGTGGCTGCGGTATGTGTGAAAAGGTTTGCCCTAACAATGCTATTCATCCAGTGCGGAACCCAGATAGCAGAAAGACTCTCCTTTCCAAGGATGCAGGCCCTATTAAGCGGGGGGGCCGTACCAATTTGAATGCTCAGAGGACCCTGGATAGCATTATTGTTGGTCGTATTTCTCAGATGACAGACCCATCTCTGGATGCTGCTCGTCATACCTTTGATATTCGTTCTCCATTTGGCCGTGTTCTATCTGCCAAGGAGCTGCCTTTCCAGATGAAGGATGGCAAAATGGTTATGGCCACCAAGACTCCGCCAGTAAATTGGATTTATCCTTTGATTTTCTCTGATATGTCCATTGGTGCTTTGTCCACTCGTGCTTGGGAAGCCGTAGCTTTGGCCTGTGCTTACCTGAATGAGAAATGCGGTCTGCCAGTGCGTATGAGCTCCGGTGAGGGCGGTATGCCTGTAAAGCTGATGGAGTCTGATTATCTGAAGTATTTTATTCTACAGATTGCATCTGGTCACTTTGGTTGGAACCGTATTGTTAAAGCAATTCCTCATATGGTAACTGATCCAGCTGGCGTTTTGATTAAAATCGGTCAGGGTGCTAAGCCAGGTGATGGCGGTCTTTTGCCAGCGGCTAAGGTTGCTGAGCATGTACAGGCTATTCGTGGTGTACCGAAGGCAACTCTTTCCTCACCACCAAATCATCAGGGCCTGTATTCAATTGAAGAATCTGTACAGAAAATGCATTTGTCCCTTAATGCAGCCTTTGGCTTCCGTGTACCGGTAGCTATTAAGTGTGCGGCATCTGCTACCTCTGTATCTGTATATAATAACCTTTTGCGTGATCCGTACAAGATTTGCGGTGGTTTCTTTATTGATGGTATTCAGGGCGGTACTGGTGCAGCCAATGAGGTTTCCTTGGATCATACTGGTCATCCTGTTGTATCCAAGATTCGTGATTGCTATCTTGCTGCTGTAAAGCAGGGTCTCCAGGGACAGATTCCCCTCTATGGCGGCGGTGGTATCGGCATGACTGGTAATGCTGCAGCAGATGCATTCAAGATGATGTGTCTGGGAGCCAATGGTGTATTTGTAGGTAAGGTATTGATTCAGCTGTTGGGCTGTGTTGGTAATGAGCAGGGACGTTGCAATTCCTGTAATACTGGTAAGTGTCCAATGGGTATCTGTACTCAGGATCCTCGTCTAGTTAAGAGACTGGATATTGATAGAGGTGCACAGAAGATTGTGGACTATGTATTGGCTTTTGATGCTGAGCTGAAGAAGCTGATGGCTCCTATTGGCAACAGCTCTATACCTGTTGGTCGTAGTGATGCTTTGGTATCTACTGATAAGGATATTGCTGATAAGCTGGGCATCCAGTATGTATGCTAATAAGGGAGGAGTACGGAAATGTTTGAAATAGAAACTATTAAGGGACATGATCGTATGTCCACCCAGGATTTGCTGTTGGCTATTGAGGAAGCTGTCCGCAACGGTGAAACTGAGTTTAAGATACATGCTTCTGGTCAGCACGATATTGGCGGTCCATTGTGGAATGCTGAGGGCAAAAAGCTGTTTTTCCATGTAAGCAATGCTGGTCAGCGTGTAGGCTCCATGTGCCTGCCTAATACCGAGATTGTGGTGGAGGAATCTACCTCTGCTGATGTGGGTTGGCTGAATGCTGGCGGTATTATTACCGTACATGGTGATGCTGGTGATACTGCTGGTCATTGCTCTGCTGGCGGTAAGATTTACATTGGCGGCCGGGCTGGTACCCGTAGTGGTTCCTTGATGAAGCACGATCCTCTTTATGAGGAGCCAGAGCTGTGGATTTTGAAGAATACCGGCTCCTTCTCCTTTGAGTTTATGGGTGGCGGTCGTGCTGTTGTCTGCGGTTATGATTGTGATGAATTTACCTCTGTTTTGGGCGAGCGTGCCTGTGTAGGCATGGTTGGCGGCGTTGTTTATGTCCGTGGCCCTATTAGCTCTTATCCAGCGGATATCTGCTATCTGGATTTGGAGCAGGAGGATATTGATTTCCTGGCTGGGGGCATGGATGAGTTCCTGGCAAAAATCCAGAAGCCAGAGCTGAAGGCAGAGCTGTCTGATTGGTCTCAGTGGAAGAAGCTGCGTCCTCTTACCTTTGAGGAAAAGCAAATGCAGCCAAAGAAAAGAGAATCCCTGAAGGAGTTCCGTACTCAGGAATGGGTAAAGGGCGGTATCTTCAGTGATGTTGCTATGGATGATTTTGCTGTTCATAATACTATTTCCCATGGCTTGTACCGTCTTCGTGTACCAAGCTGGGATAATGCAAAATTTAATGCTCCTTGTGAATTTAGCTGTCCTACTGGCATTCCAACCCAGCGTCGTATGAATCTGCTGCGCCAGGGCAAGGTGCAGGAAGCTATTGAGCTGGAGCTGGAATATACACCATTCCCAGGCTCTGTCTGTGGCAGTGTCTGCCCAAATCCTTGTATGGATGGCTGTACCCGTGGGGGGATTGATGAGCCAATTCAGATTGGCAATCTGGGCTGGTTGTCTGCTTATCAGCAGGTCGCTCCTCCAGAGAAGGAAACTGGTAAGAACATCGGCATTATTGGTGGCGGTATGGCAGGCTTGTCTGCTGCTTGGCAGCTGCGTCGCAAGGGCCATGCTGTTACTGTATATGATGATGCAGAGCATATCGGCGGCAAGTTGGAGCAGGTTATTCCTAGAGGCCGTCTGATGCATGATGTGCTGGTTAGCGAATTGAAGCGCATTGAGGGCATCGGTGTGAAGTTTGTGACTTCCTGCCGTGTAGATAAGGCGAAATTTGCTCAGATTCAGCAGGAAAATGATGCTGTAGTTGTAGCTACTGGTGGCCACGAATCCCGTTATTTCAACTGGGAGGGCAAGGAGCTTTTGACTATGGGGCTGGATTTCCTGAAGAAGGTAAATGCAGGTCTTAATCCAAAGGTTGGCAAGCGAGTTGTGGTTATCGGCTGTGGTAATTCTGGTATGGATACCTGTCGTGCTGCCTATGATATGGGTGCTGAGTCTGTAGTGGCTGTGGATGTGCAGAAGCCAGCAGCCTTTGTTGATGAAATCGCCTATGTTGAGAGCCGTGGTGGCAAGCTGGTATGGCCTTTCTTTACCGAAAAGATTACCAAGGAAGGGGTATATGCCAACGATGGTAGATTTATCCCTGCTGATGAGGTAATTGTTTCCATTGGTGAAGCTCCTGTCTTGGATTATCTGCCAGAGGATGATTCCATCAAGAAGTTCCGGGGCAGCTGGCTCATTGCCAAGGAGGATAAATCCATTCTGCCAGGAGTATTTGCTGCTGGTGATGTGATTAAGCCAGGTCGTTTGACTGATGCTATTGGTGATGGTATTAAGGCCGCTCATTATGTAGATGAATATGTAATGGGACAGGCTATTACACCATTCCCAGAGAAGCACAAGATTCCAGCAGACCGTCTGTCCAAGGCATATTTTACCAAGTGCCATCATTGTAATCTTGGCGAGCCTGCTCAGGACTTTGCTCGTTGCATTAGCTGTGGTACTTGTCGTGACTGCAAAATGTGTTTGGAGTCCTGCCCAGAGGAGGCTATTACTCGTGTACAGCATGAGGATGGTTCCTGGAGCTATGAGTCCAATCCTGATAGATGTATCGGTTGCGGTATCTGTGCTGGTGTGTGCCCATGTGGCGTCTGGAGTATTAGCGATAATCCTGAGCCAATCAAGATGTATCGCACCTATAATAAAAACTAAGTTTTCTACAAATATTTGTCCAATACACAGAAATCCCCTCTTCGAAATTCGAAGAGGGGATTTCATTTTTGTCTGTTTCACGTGAAACAGTAAGCTCAGAGTTATAAATTCTGATTTGCCGAATTCATCATATTCACTATTAATGGCGATATGGGAGTACCCTTTCAGGCATGCTCTCGCTACTTTTCTCGCCTAGCGGTACTAAAGCTCTCTTGAAGCAATTTATATATACACTTTTTGTAGGCATGGCATATACCCTTCCAGGCAC
>DAVZJH010000058.1:0-13091 GCA_052272885.1 Anaerovibrio sp.
AATGCTATGGTTTTGACGACCATCTATAACCATGAGAATAATTTTGCCATCAGCCTTGATGCCCAAAGCCGTTCTAGGTGCTCTGCCCTTGGCAATATCAGCTGGGAATTGCTCCTGCACAGCCGTAACATGGAGCTGACCATTTCTAAGCAGTTCTGGGCCAGCACCTACAATGGTAGAGGCACTATCCAGCTCAGAGCCAAAATTTTCCCCAATACTTATTTTATCTCCTATCTTAACCTTGGCACAAGCCTCCTGAGCCCTGCCGTGGACAGAAATAACCTGTCCATCTACAGGTATAAAGCTATTAGCCTGATTAATAGCTATAACCTTCCCTTTCTGCACCACATATTCCGTGCCAAATTCATTGGTACCAGTATAATTACCAAAAAGTCTATTGTAGAGAATGGTATTATTTTCTCCTCTTGGGCAATTTACTCCTGACAAATACACCTTCTGACCAGCAACCTCTACTACCCCATAGTATTGCGATGTGGCCAGCTTCAAGGTGCCATCTGGCATAAAGCCTAGGGATGTTCTGTCGAAATAGGTGGTTCCTGCCGTCTGACCATTAATTCTAGTATTGCCGATCAAACTGCCATCCAGAGCGAAATAACCACCATTAATAGCAGCCACAGCCTGATGGGCAGATGCTATAGCCTTTAATTTCTGGCGACCAGAGGCAATGCTATCCCCTGCCAGCACCAGCTGTAAATCAAATTTGCTTCTATCTGCCTCCAGCACATAGGCTGTCAACAAACCGCGATTGTCCACGCAAAAATAACGGGTATAATTCAAGCCTGGCATAATCTGCTGTGGCTGCATTTCCTCATATTCTTTCTGAATATCAATGACCAGCCTATAGGGATTGGCCATAGTATACACCTTGGCTTCCATAGATGCCTTCATATCCACAATCAGCTGAACAGTATCACTGCCATAGGTGCCTAGAATAATATCCTTAACCACATTGCTACGCAGGGCAGGTGCTCCCTGCAGGGTCGTAGCAATATTATTTAGATTAACCACCAATCTGGTATCATTATTTTCTCTGCTAACACTGTAATTAGCAGCTGCACTCAAATCCAGTACAATTCGCAGACGAGTATTATTATCCCCATAGCGAATATTGCTTAGTACATTTCTACCGTCAAAATTAATCTGCTGTTTGTGAAGCCCCTGGCCTGCCTTCTGAGAAGTGCTTATGCCTCCTGTCTGCAGCCAGTCCGGCATTTTGGCAGCCAAAGCTGAGGACATATTCCCCACCAGCAGCATAATAGCCAGACAGCTTATTAAAAGTCTTTTCATAGTACCTCCATAATATATGCAAAGAAAAGAGACTATCATCTGATAGCCTCTCCTTCACCCAATTCACAACAATTACTTAGCCCGGCAGATTTATATGCTGGCCCTTGGCTTCCATAGAGGCTCTAGCCCGCTCTGCCATATCCTTCTTGGCCTGATACTGAGCCGTCAGCTGCTTGTACATCATATCTGCCAAGCCTACGCCCCCAGCCTCACTCATGCGATCCACCATTTCCGTATCCAGCATATCCTTGAAAATCTTTTCTCCATGAGATTCCCCAAAGAGAGCATTCTCTGGCACAGTACCTCTCATTTCCTTCCACATCATTTGCATAAACATGGATTCAAAGCCACGGCAGGCATCCTTCAGCTTTTTCTGATAAGCTGGATCATCCATAGTATTCTTCTCAGCCTTGGACAGCTCCTGGGCAAAGCCTTCTGCCTTTTCCACCTGAGCCTTATTCTGAGCTTTATCAGCCATGATATTGGCTGACAGCCCCAAACCGCCAATTGTATCCATCATCTTAAATCAGCTCCAAATCTGCATGCAATGCTCCTGCTGCCTTTATGGCCTGCAGGATAGAAATAATATCTCTGGGAGTAGCACCTACGGAATTCAATGCTCCTACAATATCATTTACATTGGCTGTAGCTGGCAGCACAATGGAGCTGCCCTTCTGCTCATTTACACTAACATCATCCTGTGGCAAAATCACTGTATTGCCATGAGTAAATGGTGGTGGCTGAATCACATCGTAGCTGCGGCCAATATCCACAGTAATACCGCCCTGAGTAATAGCAATGGTATCCACAGCCACATCACCGCCCATAACAATGGTGCCAGTGCGTTCATTAACCACAACCTTGGCAATATTGTCAGGAGTAACAATCAGCTCCTCCATAGTAGAAATGAAGCCTACAATATTGCTGCGATAGTAGGCAGGTACGATTACATCCACCCGGCCCGGATTAGCAGCCTTGGCAATACCACCATATTGGGCATTAATAGCCTGAGCAATTCTATTAGCTGTAGTAAAATCGGCCTTGGTCAAGGACCAGGACAAAGTACCATTAGGGGCTAAATCATCATCCTCCACAGAATGCTCCACAATAGCACCATTAGGAGTGGTGCCTACGGTAGGAAAATTCTTCTGAGCAGTATTGTTGCCTCTGCCAGCAGAAAAACCTCCTGTAGATACTGCTCCCATAGCCACGGCATAAACATTGCCATTGCCAGCCTTCAAAGGAGTCTGCAACAGAGTACCACCCTGAATGCTTTTGGCATCCCCCATAGAGGAAACAGTTATATCAATGGTATCTCCCTCCCGTACAAAGGGAGGCAGGGTAGCTGTAACAATAACTGCAGCTACATTCTTTGGCTTCAAGCCACTGGTGTCAAAACCTACACCATACTCCCGCATCATATTGCCAATGGATTGAATGGTCTGAGTCATTTTGTTGGAATCTCCTGTCCCATTCAGGCCTACCACCAGGCCATAGCCCATAAGCTGATTGCTGCGCACTCCCTGTACCTTGGCCACATCCTTCAGACGTACAGAGGAATAACCTGCTGCCATAGCTGTGGCTGTTCCCAGCAGGCACAGACACAAAGCCAGACTTATTACACGCCATAACTTATGCATATATTTCTCCTTGCCTTTCCCAACACCTGTATCGGCATTTAGAACAAAATATTGAAAATCTGAGTAAGAATCCCCTGACGCTGCTTGGCATTCAATGGACCCTTGCCATCGAATCTCAAGGTTGCATCTGCCACCTTGCTGGAGAGAATCGTATTATCAGGGGAAATATCATCAGGACGAACTACCCCCTGCACTGTAATCCTATGCTCATTCTTGTTATTCCAAATTGACTGAGTTCCCTCAACCACCAGATTGCCATTATCCTTTACCTCTATTACAGTTACTGTTACATTACCTGTAGCTGTATTGGTATTATTGGCATTACCATTGGCCTTGAAGCTATCAGAGCCAGATGCCGTAGCCGCTACCAAAAAACCAAAAATTCCTGTTCCAGTAGCCAGAGATTGATTGCCGGATTTGGAATTGGAATTAGATAAGGTTTGGGAGGTTTTAGAGCTTTCGTTAATCAAAATAGTCAGAATATCTCCCACCTGAGATGCCTTCCTATCGGAAAACAAACTATGATGGCTTCCCCACAGGCTTTCGGCACTGGTGTGAGCCGGTGCCATACCTGCCACATTCACAGCCAGCAAAGCTGCTATAGATAGACAGGCGATTTTATTTTTTTGCATATCATTCATCTCCTATCATAAGGGCTGCCTCAAACAGGTGCGCCTCCTATGCTTGTAACAAGCCTATCAGGCTGCTACCTGTACATTATTTTCATCTATTACCTTGGCTCGAACCTTTCTCTTGGAAGAAGTATTCTGAACCATGATATAATCTCCCCGCCGTCCCCGCTCCAAAGCTGTGCCGTCGGTTTTGATTTCTACACCGTTGACATTGGTGCAAATATTCACCTGACTATAGGGTTGAATCAAAATCTGTTCCTTCACCATGCCGCTATGAAGAACAGTGCCTGCCGCAGCATTGGTAGTAATCACCTTGCCAACCAAATCCTGGGGGGACGTATAGCGCTCATAGGCTCTGCCCTTGTCCTCCCGCTCTGCAATCCTAAGATTCTCCAGCTTTATAGGCACTTCCTTCTGAATGGGGGTAGCTGCCACCACTATTTTTTCATAAATACGTACCCGCATACTGCATACCATATGAGCATAAGGGGCACCATCTACCAGCACATCTACATTAACTGCTGTCAGCAAGGATTTGCGGATACCATTAGGCAGTGTACAGCTATAGGTAATATTCCCCCAAGGGAGACGCAGACCTGCCGGCACCCGTACTGCCTCCACTGTATATCGCTTGTGACTGCCAGCATTGGCCATTTCCTCAGCAATACATTTTTCGGCCTGCTGAATAAGATTTTCCCGCAGAATAACCTGTGGCAGCTGAGGGGTAGGCTCTATTTCAATAGCCGCTTCACCTCGGGAAAGCTGTACAAACCAAAGAGCCGGAACCTGCCTCTCAGGCAGATACCAGCACCCTATAGTTATCAAAAAGACTAACAAAAATCTGACTATAGCCATAGTCACACTCCTGATTAAATCATACCTTAGCGCTTCAGGCCATTGGCAATCTCCAGCATACTGTCGGAGGTAGTAATAGCCTTGGAGTTGGACTCATAGGCACGCTGAGAAACAATCATATTAACCATTTCATCTACAATTTGCACACTGGACATTTCCAGACAGGACTGCAAAAGAGTACCTGTGCCATCATTGCCTGGCTGATTTACCTGTGGCTCACCAGAAGCAGCAGACTCTACAAAGAGATTCTTGCCTACAGCAGTCAAACCAGCAGGATTCAAGAAACGAGCTAGCTCTATCTGCCCTACATCCTGTGGCTGTCCCTCTACTTCACAGCTAACTGCACCAGTAGGAGAAACCACTACACTATCCAGAGTAGCATTCTCTGGGAAGGTAATTCCCTCAGTGAGAGGATAGCCATCACTAGTTACCAGATTGCGATTGGCATCAATCTTAAAGGAACCATCTCTGGTATAGCCAGTAGTTCCATCTGGCATCTGAATCTGGAAAAAGCCCTCTCCCTGAATACACAAATCCGTAGGGTTGTCAGTAGTCTGTACATTACCCTGGACAAAGATTCTATTGGTAGCACTCAAACGAGAACCCAAGCCTATCTGCATAGGAGTAGGGTACATATTGCCATCGCCGCTTTCCGCACCACCAGCTCTCAATGTCTGATACAGCAAATCCTGAAACTCAGCCCGCTGAGCCTTAGCACCAGTAGTATTAACATTGGCCAAATTATGAGCCACGATATCCATCTGCTTCTGCTGTCCCTTCATACCTGAAGCCGCAGACCATAAAGAACGCATCATAGGACAAAATCTCCTTTTCTATCTCCACATAATTATTAACAGTTATCAGCTATTGCGCCCAACCTCATTGACCGCCTTATCCAGCATCCCATCCTGGGTTACCACAGCCTTAGAGCTGGCCTCATAGGCTCGATAATTAGCAATCAGATTTACCATCTCAGATACCACCTCTGTATTGGAACGCTCCAGCACTCCCTGCTGAATAGAACCTGTTGCCTGCTGAGGCTGCAGCTGAGGATCTGCCACACGATAAAGGCTATTTCCTTCCTTCACCATAACCTCATTCCCTCCAGGAAATGTTACCAAGCCTAGCTGAGCCACCAACACACCATCAGCTGTAATTCTTCCCTCTGGTGATACAGAGAACTCTGCTGACTCTGGTGGAATAATGATATTTCTCCCCCGATTGTCCAGCACATTTTCACCATTTACGGTAACCAGACGGCTACGGGCATCCCGGTAAAAATTACCATCTCTGGTATATCTCTCCCCCCGCTGGGTTGCAATCCGGAAATATCCCTCTCCCTCTACAGCAAAATCCAACTGATTGCCAGTAGTCTGTAAAGAACCCTGAGTATGGTCAGTGGCTATATCTGCTACCTGAGCACCTAACCCCAGCTCACCTACCACAGGAGCATTGGTACCGAGAGAAAATCCCTTAAAGCTGGTTACCTCCTGCTGGGTACCAGTCTTATCGTTAATGCGCCGCAGCAGCATTGGTTCAAAATCCATAGTTACTGCATCATCACGCTTATAGCCTGTTGTATTGGCATTAGCCAAATTGTTGGCAATAGTATCAGTTCGTCTGGTTTCAGTTATCATACCAGAAGCTGCGGTGTACAAACCTCGCCACATATGCAAATCCCCCTTTGATTAACTTATCCATCAACCTATAAGCCTTTTATTTCCAAAAAGCAATACTTCTCTTGCTATCTAATTTATCAATATTTTCCAAAGCTCGGCCTGTACCTAAAGCCACACAGGTTAATGGGTCCTCTGCCAAGCTGGTACTAATCTGAGTTTCCTTGCGTATCAATTCATCCAAGCCATAGAGCATAGCTCCACCGCCAGTAAGAATGATGCCATGATCCATAATATCAGAAGCCAATTCTGGTGGGCATTTCTCCAATACCTCCTTGACACAATCCACAATCTGAACCACAGAAGGCTCCAGAGCCCTGCTAATCTGCTCTGTAGTTACTTCAACATTCTTTGGCAAGCCTGTCAGCAAATCCCGGCCCCGAATATTCATCTTGCTGTGACGAGCCTCTGGGAAGGCTGCCCCAACCTCCATTTTGATATTCTCGGCAGTGCGTTCGCCAATCATGAGATTAAATTCCTTTTTGATATAATCCATAATGGCTTCATCAAATTTATCACCAGCTACTCGCAGGCTATCGCTAATAACAATCCCCCCTAAGCTGATAACGGCCACATCTGTAGTACCGCCGCCAATATCCACTACCATAGATCCATAAGGCTCGGAAATATCCAGACCTGCCCCCATAGCTGCTGCCAAAGGCTCCTCAATCAAATAGGTGCTGCGGGCGCCAGCCTGCTCAGCAGCCTCCTGAATGGCCCGCTGCTCCACCATAGTAATACAGGAAGGAATACATACCATAATTCTAGGGCGAATCATAAAGCTATGGCCAGTAACCTTCTCGATAAAATGCCGCAGCATAGACTCAGTAATATCAAAATCTGCAATAACTCCATCCCGCATAGGACGAATAGCTACAATATTGCCGGGAGTACGGCCAATCATCTGCCGCGCCTCCTCGCCTACAGCCAAAATATTATTGGTATCTCTATCAATAGCCACTACTGATGGCTCCCGCAGAACAACACCTTTGCCCTTAATATAAATCAGCACATTGGCTGTACCCAAATCAATTCCTATATCCATAGACATGCCAAACAATGCCGTCAACATCCTTCCGTAAAAAAAACAAGATTTACTATATACTTATACTCAATAAATATATAATAAATCTTGCAAAAAAACAATGAGAAATTTTACCAATTTTAGAGAAAATTTATCTCTGCACAGGCATAAACAAATTATTCATAACGCAGAGCCTCTATCGGGTCCAAACGTGCAGCCTTGCGGGCTGGCAATATACCAAAAAGCAGACCGATTCCCACCGAAAAGCTAAAGGATACCACAATTGGAGCCCAGGTAATCACTGTATTAAAGCCTCCCACCTTGGCAATAATTGAGGAAATTCCACATCCTAGGAAAATGCCAATAATGCCTCCTATAACACCAATGACCACAGATTCAATCAAAAACTGCATCATAATATTGTTGAAGGTTGCTCCCAAGGCCTTGCGAATACCAATTTCTCTGGTTCTTTCTGTTACAGATACCATCATGATATTCATAATGCCAATACCACCTACCACTAGAGAAATACCTGCCACACTGCCCAAAAGCAGCGTTATCATGGTGGTGGTCTGAGTCATGGTTTCCATCAGGCTGGTAAGGTTCCGCACATGAAAATCATCCTCCTTGCCTCCTACAATTTTGTGTCGCTGGCGCAAAAGAATTTCTACATCCTCCTGCACCTGATCCATATATTTGGCATCCCTAACCTGAATGCTGATGGAATTAACATAGGTAATACCCAGCACCCGTTCCTGCGCCGTAGTCAGAGGTATTATTACCACATCGTCCTGATCCTGTCCCATAGATGACTGGCCTTTGCTTTCCAAAAGACCAATTACCCGAAAGGGCTGATTATTCACACGGATTTTTTTGCCCACAGGATTCTCGGAGCCAAATAGATTCTCTGCCACAGTAGTACCAATAACTGCCACTCTTTCCCGCTTATTCATTTGCTCCTGAGTAATAAAGGAACCAGATTGCACTGACAGTGATTTGATATCCATATAGCCAGGCGTTACGCCTTGGACACTGGTATTCCAGTTTTGATTGCCATTAACAATCTGGTAATTGCCACTGGCGCTGGGAGATACGTAATCAATATTCTGCACCTTGCTTTCTATGGCCTTAGCATCCTCATATTTCAAATTGGTTTTGGAGCCAGCGGCTCCTTTAGGACCACTGCGGTTGGCGGAGCCAGGAGATACAATAAGCATATTGCTCCCCAGGCTGGCAATGGATTCCTGTACATTGCTGCGGACACCCATACCTACAGATACCATGGCAATAACAGCTCCCACGCCAATAACAATGCCCAGCATGGTTAAAAGGGAGCGAAGCTTGTTGGCATATAGAGCTGTAAAGGCCATCAAAAAGCATTCCTTAAACAACATCCAACACCACGCCCTTTCCTTCGTCTCTGGTAATAATCCCATCCCGCACCAAAAGCTGTCTATTAGCACATACAGCAATTTCAGGCTCGTGGGTTACCAGAATAATGGTTTTTCCTCGACCATGCATTTCCTGAAATATTTCCATAATTTCCTTGGTGGATTTGGTATCCAGATTACCTGTAGGCTCATCAGCCATAATAATTTCTGGATTATTTACCAAGGCTCTGGCAATGGCCACTCTTTGCCGCTGTCCGCCAGATAGCTCATTAGGCATATGCTCTGCTCGATCCCCCAGACCTACAGCCTCCAAAACCTGCTTAGCTCTCTTGCGTCGCTCTGAAGCTCCTATCCCAGCATAAACCAGAGGCAGGGCCACATTTTCTAAGGAAGAAATACGGGACAGAAGATTAAAATTCTGAAAGACAAAGCCAATATGTTTATTGCGCATCACGGCCAGCTCATCATCTGATAAATTAGCGACTTCCTTTCCCTCCAGTTCATAGGAGCCTACTGTAGGTCTGTCCAAACAACCTAGAATGTTCATCAAAGTGGATTTACCAGAGCCTGATGGGCCCATGAGAGCGGCAAATTCCCCTCGTTTTATATCCAAATTAATACCATTCAGAGCAGCCAGCTCCTGACCACCCATCTTGTAAATTTTCTTTATATCCCTAAGACGGATAGCTATTGCATCTTTTTTATCCATAGCTAACCTCCTTTTACATTGGTGGCGGCCCACCCATATTATTAGAGCCGGATTTGGATTTATAGCTGACTACCAGCTGTTCTCCATCTGTCAGGCCATCGATAATCTCCACATATTCATCACTGTAGATGCCAGTAGAAACATACCGCTTTTCCTGCTCCTTTCCAGCAGCTACCATTACATAGGATCCGGAGGAATCTGTTTTCAAGGCGGAAATTGGCACCACCAAAGCATCTTCCTTTTCGTCAGTAACAATATCTACTCTGGCTGTCATAGCTGGCAAAAGGAGATTATCCGGATCATCCACATCCAGAATCACATAATAGTAAATAACTGTAGGTGTACTGGTACTGGTGGAGCTGGTATTAATGTTCCAGCTATTGGTAACATCAGTCTGTGAAATTCGAGACACTGTAGCAGTAAAGGTTTTGTCATTATAGGTATCCACTGTAAAGGTTGCCTTCTGACCTACCTTTACACTGCCAATATCCGTCTCATCCACCTTGGCAATAATCTGCTTTCGGGACATATCAGCAATGGTCATGATAACAGTAGGATTGCTATTTCCCTGTACCGCCATAGTACCGGCAGATTTTGGTTCTCCTACTACCACACCATCCATAGGAGCTGTAATAATGGTTTCTGCCAAATCAGATTCTGTCTTGGACAGAGAGCTTTCGGCTGTGTCGTAATCATACTCTGCATCTTCCAGCTCCTCCTTCGATTTGGCACCAATGGAGTAAAGATACTCTGCTCTATTATATTTGGAGCGGGTATTATTTACCTTGTAAGTAGCCTGATCCTTAGTGGCCTCGTAGTCCTTGCCATCCAGAATAGCCACAGTCTGCCCCGCCTTAACTATATCGTTTTCCTTTACCAGCACAGATTTGATTCTAGCGGTAATCTTGGAGCTGACCTCAACAGAATCCACAGGTCTAATAGTTCCTGTAGCTGAAACCACAGATTTCAGACTTTGGCGCTGCGTCTCTACCAAATCTGCATTAATATTGGCCTTAGCTACCTCCTGCTGACTGTTGTAATACATATAGCCACCAACAGCAGCTGCCACCAGCACAACAGCCAGCACCAGCCATTTTGCCTTGCCTTGTAATATTTTTGCCATATACTATCTCCTCATTAATTGTCTATTGGGGCTGGCTCATTGGTGCCACCCATATCTGCTTCCAATGCTGCCTTATAGCGGGCATAATCATATTGAGCACTGATATAATTCTGACGAGCAGTGGACAAAGCCTCCTGAGCATCAATAATATCCAGCATTATGCCTTCGCCAGCCTTGTATTTCTCCTGAGCAATAAAATAATCCTCTTCTGCCTGCTTTATGGCAGTTTCAGTAGAATTAAAGCGTTCCTCCGCTTCTCGCATACTGTTATAGTTTTTCCGCACAGACAAATCTATATCATTTTTATCCCTTTGCAGGGTAGCCTGGGCAATCTTTAGCTCTGTATTGGCAGCATCCACCTTGCCTGCTGTTACACCGCTGTCAAAAATATTCCAGCTAACACCAATGGAGGCACTATATTCATGATTGTCCCCATCTGGCAGTACCTGCTTGTTCCAGCCTGCCCCTAATGACAAATCCACTGTAGGCAGATAGCCTGCCTTGGCGTTTTTTACAGCCAATTCCTTTTGCTGCAGCTGATAGCTGTCAATCAAAAGCTCCTTTCGATTGGCCAAGGCAAAATCCACACAATCGCCTATACTGCCGGCGAAGGGAATATAAGCGAAATCATCCGTCAGCTCCAATGACTCCTGACTATCCAAATATAAAAGATTTCTCAGGGTACTAAGATTATTATCATAGGTATTCCTTCCCTTGATTAAATCTTGTCTAGCGTTGGAAAGCTCCACCTCAGACCGCAGCACCTCTACCTTGGCCTTGCTGCCTGCGCTATAAAGCTGCTCCACATTTATCAGATGCTGCTGGTATTTATTAACTGTATCCTGATAGACACCAATTTTCTTCTGCGCCTCCAGCACATCATAATAAGCTTGAATTACAGCCAGCTGGGTAGTTTCCCATTTTCTTTCTGTTTGTAGCTTGGCTATATCCACATCCAGCTCACTGGTTTTAATATTGTTCTGATTCACGCCTCCAGAATAAATTGGCAGGGAAGCAGAAATCTTGTTATTGTTACTGTTCTTCCAGCCAAGATTATTATTATCGGACCTGCCGAAGGTAGAACCAGCTGTCCAGCTAATACTATTCTGACCTCTAGCCTGCCGCAAACCTGCCTTGGCCTTTTCCTCCCCAAGCTGAGTAATTAACACATCAGGGTTGTTCTTCATGGCCATATCCACAGCCTCGTCCAAGGACAGGGACATACAGTTGCCGGTAGGCGTACACCCCAGCAGGCTTCCTGTTAACAGCCAGGCACCCAGTATAAGCTTTGCTTTTTTCATAAAAACACCATCCTTTAGGTGAAAATTTTCATTTTACCATACAAATTTACTTCTCTAGTTTATAATATCTTTCTTAAAATAGCATTAAAAATGTTGACTAAAAAGGTTAGTTTTAGAAGAAAGAGCATATCTGCCCCAAGGCAAATATGCTCCCTACATATATTTTAATTTTTCTAACGCACCATTTCCCCTACAGGAGGCATAAAAATATGATTGAAAAGCTGCACTGCATAGCTATCCGTTAAGCCTGCCACATAATCCACCACTGTTTGCTGGAGACCCCATTGCTTTTCTCTTTCGTTAAATTCCTCTGGCAAGCGGCTGCTATCCTCCATAAAGTATTTGTAAAGCTGTTCCAAGACAAATACTCCCTGCCATCTTTCCCGAGCCAAGGCCTCTGAATGATAGATATTCTTAAACATAAACTGGCGAAATACATTCATGGCCTCTGTCAGCTGAGACGAAAAAATAATATCTCCAGCCTTTTCCGATTGACAGATTACATCCGACACCATGTTGGTAATCATCTGAGAGGTTACTGTGCCAATATGGCTTTGCACCTGCTCTGGCAAATCACTGACGGACAAAAGCCCTGCCCGCATACTGTCATCAAAATCATGACAGAGATAGGCAATTCGATCCGCCCAGTGTACAATACGTCCCTCCATAGTATAGGGAAGCACCGCCCCACTGTGATGAAGGATTCCATCCTGCACCTCCTGAGTCAGATTCAAACCTTGACCATTTTTCTCCAAATATTTTAGCACTCTCAGACTTTGCTCATTATGGGCAAAATGACCGCACAGCTTATTAAGAGCCGATTCCCCAGAATGTCCAAAGGGAGTATGACCTACATCATGGCCCAAGGCTATGGCCTCCGTCAAATCCTCATTTAGACTAAGGCCTCTGGCAATCGTTCGGCCAATCTGAGCTACTTCCAGACTATGAGTCATTCTAGTACGGTAGTGATCCCCGGAGACAATAAAAACCTGTGTCTTATGCTTAAGGCGGCGAAATGCCTTGGAATGTAGAATTCTATCCCTATCCCTTTGGAATTTGGTGCGAAAAGGACACTCCTCCTGCTGCTTATCCCTTTGAGCCTCACGGCTCTTAGCCGCCAAAGGGGACAGCAAAAGATATTCCTGATCCTCAACCCGCTCTCTAACCAGCATAACTGCCACCTACCTTTCCTGTTTATTTATCTAATTATCCCGCAACCTTACAATAAAGCAGCATATTTGGCAAATTCACTAAGCTGTACAAAATGATATTGTCAATATCACTTTTTCTATATTATCGCAAATTAGAAAATCCAAATCAAGTTGATACTAAAAAATGTGATACCATAAGCCATTTCTTGACATTACACTTTTCAATATTTTATTTATAGACAACAAAAAATCCTTTGCAAAAATAAACTTACAAAGGATTT
>DAVZJH010000059.1:0-13033 GCA_052272885.1 Anaerovibrio sp.
GTGTCATTGCAGATTTAGGAGTATGCATACCTTCACCTAAATCAAGTCGCCCTAACCGAACCTTTCTAATCCAGATATATATGGTGTTTTTAGATATACCTAACTCTGCGGTAGCCTTTGATTGGCCAATTTCATTAGCAAGTTTTATTGCTTGAATCTTATATTCTAGATCATAGACTTTTCCAGCTGACATTTTTTCATCCTCCTTATACTCACAAGTATATATTAATTCCTTGAGAGTAAGGTGACAACTTTATTTATACCATATCACAGGAGAATATCGAAAAACAGAGGACAGTAGTCACCAAGATGGCAGATGTGGATGTGCCGGAAGTGGCAGGTCTGGAGATGTTGCAAGGGCAGCTGAAACTGACCGGACTTAATAGGGAAATGGTGGATGCTTTTGTGGAGGAGATTGTTGTGTATGCTAAGGATAGGGTGGAGATAAAGTGGAAGTTTAAGGATGAGTTTGGGGAGGTGGGAAATGTCGAAAAAGATAGAATATATGGTGGAGCAGATGGAAATGAGGTGGTATAATAAAAACATTAAAATAAACTAAATTGGGGAAAGGAAAATGGGATATGATCGATAATGTTATGGGGATTAATTTCAAAGGTGCAAGCTTTGAAAATGATACAACCTTACAGTTTTTTGAAGAAAAAAATCATAAAAGAATATGTTTGTTGTATGGGAAAAATGGAACTGGTAAAAGTACCATAGCAAGAGCATTTTCAAAGATTAAAGGTGAAGATGAAGAAAAAATTACTCATGCAAAACTTGTTGATGAAAATGAAAATGAAATTACATTAGCGGATACAGATATAGCTAACATGCATGTATTTAATGAATCGTTTATTGATAATAATGTTCGATTGAAGGAAGGTGGACTTGGAACAATCGTAATGTTAGG
Source organism: Anaerovibrio sp. (assembly GCA_052272885.1). Taxonomy (GTDB): domain Bacteria; phylum Bacillota; class Negativicutes; order Selenomonadales; family Selenomonadaceae; genus Anaerovibrio. Next base: position 911 of record DAVZJH010000059.1, read on the forward strand.
CGCACAAGGTCAATGGGATGATAAGATTAAGAAAGAAAAAGAAGAATTGACTAAGTGTGATGATGAATTTGCAAAACAAAAAGAAATATATGAAAAATATGAAGGCGTAAAAAATGATAAGGCGCCAGAAACTATTCTAAACAAAATTTTGGGTGTTTTGAAATCTGATGATGGATGGGCAAGTAGAGATGCATACATCAGAGACAAGAAGCAGAATTCTCGTGTGTCAGATGATACATATAAGCAATTTTTGGATAGGAAACCAGAAAAGAAGAGAGATGAATTAATTGTTTTATATGCTAATAAGAAAGCTGAACTTGAGCAAGCAAAGTTGGGTAATGGAAAAATAGAGATTTCTGCAATAATGAATAAGACATTAAGGTGGAATGAGGATACAGTTAGAGAGTTATTAGCTAAAAAATTGGAAAAGCCTGTGTTTTCTGAAAGGGAAAAATATCTATTTTCTCTTTTGGGTCTAGAGGGACATGAACATATAGATCAAATAGCTTTAACTATGAAAAATAAAGAAAATAGAATTTGTAAATTTTGTTTGCAACCATTAAAGGAGGAATATAAGGAGGGGGTGTTAGCTGATATCGCTAATATTCTGAATAAGGAGAGTGAAGAGCATATTGTTGAAATAAGCAGCTATAAGCTAGAGGTGTTAAATGTTGACTTATCAGTATACGAAAAGTTAAGTGAGAATGTTCTGAAAAAATGCAAAAAAGCACTTGATGAACTGAATAATGCGATAGAAATCTTAAATAAGAGTATTGAACAAAAAATTTTAAATGTATATGAACCTGTTATATATAATGTTCAGGGATTGTCCACTCTATTTGATAATATGCAAGTTGCATTTAATGAATTAGAGAGTGAAAGAATTGAATACAACAAGCATATTGCCGACATTAAAGGAATAAAAAAAGAACTGGAAAAAATTAATTCTGATATTGCATATTTTGACGTTAAGCTATTAGCAGATGAATATGAAAAAGCTAAGAGTGAGAAACAGTCAGAATTTTTAAAGTTACAAGCTATTACTAAAAGAATTGAAGAGCATAAATCAAATATAGAGCAATTTGAGATGCAAAAGCAAAATGTTGAAATTGCATTGGATGTTATTAATGATGGGTTAAAATATATTTTTTTCTCTGAAAATAGGTTTGTAATAGAGTATAGAGATAATCAGTATATTCTTTTGTCAAATGGGAAAACTGTGAAACCAAGTGATATATCAACTGGAGAAAGAAATGTTATTGGGCTTTGCTACTATTTTGCAAATATAATGAGCAATAAAGAATTGGATAGGGTATATGGTGAAGAATATTTATTGGTGATAGATGATCCTGTTTCAAGTTTTGATTTCGAGAATAAAGTTGGAATAATGTCATATTTGAAATATCAATTGAGCCGGTTTGTGTTAGGAAATATTAATACAAAGATTTTATTTATGACACATGATTTACAAACTTGCCTTGATGCAGATAAGTTTATTCAAGAAATTATGGAGAATTGTAAAATTGTTTTTGCAAATACTGGAAAGCATTCATATGCAAAACGAGAATTAGTAAAACAACATTTGGAGGAAAAGAATTTAGAGAAACATGAATATACAAATCTGGTAAATATAATATATCAATTTGCAAAATCAGAAGATGAAGATGACGAAGGCGAACTAATTATTGGTAATGTTATGCGTAGAGTATTGGAAGCTTTTAGTACATTTGAATATAGAAAATCCATTCATGATGTATCTAATGACAAATCAATTTTGAATACAATCGAAGAATCTTATCGGGATTATTATGAAAATCTGATGTATAGATTAGTTCTCAATGGAGAAAGTCATTTAAAAGACAGAGTTACTACCATGTCCGATTTGAATTTTTTTGAAGTAATAACATTAGAACAAAAACGTCGTACAGCGAGAGATGTACTGGGATTTATATATTTGCTTAATAAACCACATTTGTTGTCTCATTTAAAAGAAGAGAATGATGCAGAAACTAAGATTGAACAATGGTTAGATAACATAAAAAGCGTAAGTGTCAAATCGTAGGAAATATAAATATGTAGCTCGAATGGGTAAAAAGTGAGTGCAATGAAATGAAATGTCAACGTATTATAGAGGGGAGAGGAAAGCCTTAGAATAGAATCATTAGAACACTTATTTGGGAGCAATCATAATAAGCAAATAACTGAATAAACCCTATCAGAAAAAGTAAAAATTTTCCCATCACACCCTTGACACGAAGGGGCACAGGCAAAACCTATGCCTCGGCTTTTGCGGTACGGGATTTTGCTCCTGAACATATGTTATTTTTAGTACACAGAGAGCAAATAGCCAAGCAGGCTATGAAAAGCTACACCAATGTATTGGGAGCCAGAGCCAAGGAGGAAATGGGCCTGTTATCTGGTAATTCCAAGGACGTCTTTAATAAAAAATATGTATTTGCTACTATGCAAACTATGAGTAAAACAGACATCTTATTAAAATTTGGCCCCAAGGCCTTTGATTTCATCGTCATTGATGAGGCTCATCATGGTGGCGCCAATAGCTATCAAAAGATTATTGACTATTTTCAGCCTAAAATGCTTTTGGGTATGACGGCCAGTCCAGATAGGTCTGATGGCTTTGATATTTACAAGCTTTTTGATTACAATATAGCCTATGAGATTAGACTGCAACAGGCTTTGGAGGAAGATTTCCTGTGTCCTTTCCATTATTTTGGTATAACAGATGCCTATGTAAATGATGAAAAGCTAGAGACAGAGAAATGGCAGTATGCTATGTCTGCGTTGACAAATGAGGGCCGTGTAGACTTTGTTTTGGACAAAATCCGCTTTTATGGTTATTCCGGGCATAGGGTAAAGGGCCTGATTTTTTGCAGTAGAAATCAGGAAGCAAGTATTCTGGCAGACCTTTTCTGCCAACGCATTAATCCGAATACCGATAAACCCTATAGAGCAGTTAGTATTGCTGGCAGTAATAGTCAGGAGGAAAGGGCTGCTGTAGTAAGACGTTTGGTGGATGATAGTCTGCCAGAGGAAGAGCAGTTGGATTATATTTTTTCTGTAGATATATTCAACGAAGGTGTAGATATTCCCGAAGTAAATCAGGTAATTATGCTAAGGCCGACGGAAAGTCCCATTGTTTTTGTGCAGCAGCTAGGCCGTGGACTGCGCAAATATCGGGATAAGGAATATGTGGTAGTTTTGGATTTTATCGGCAATTACAGCAAGAATTTTCTGATACCTATTGCCCTGTCAGGAGATAGAAGCTATAACAAGGATAATATTCGACGAGCCCTTATGGAGGGGAATCGGGTAATTCCTGGAGCCTCTACTATTCATTTTGACAAGATTGCCAAGCAGAGAATTTTTCAGTCTATAGATAACTCCAATATGGGGGAAATCAAGCTAATAAAGGAGAATTACCAACGGCTGAGAAATAAACTGGGGCGGATACCGGCTTTAGCTGATTTTGATGCCTATGGAGAAATGGATGTGGCCTGTATTTTCCGTGGCAAGCTAGGTTCCTATCATAATTTTCTCGTTAAGTATGAAAAGGAATATACCGTAAAGTTAAATGAGCTGGAGAGCAAATTTATAGAATTTATTTCCTGCAAGTTTGCCGAGGGCAAGCGCCCTCATGAGCTGGAGTTTTTGTCTATTTTGCTGTCAGGTAAAAATAATCCTTTAAGGGAATTGGAGAAATGCTTGCAGGATAAATATGCTATTTCCTTTAAGAAGAATACCTTGGTAAACATGATAAATACTATGACAGGGAATTTTGCCACTGGAAGTTCCAAGGGAACTTTTGCTGGCTGTGTATTTTTAACTAATGAGCAAGAATCCTACGAAATTTCAGAGAGATTTGTCCAGTGTCTGCAAAATCCAGAGTTTAGGAAGATGATTCAGGAGCTGGTAGAATTTGGTCTAAAGAGGTATAATACATATTATATGCCAGAAAAAGCAGATAGAGGCTTTAAGATGTATCAAAAATATGATTATGAGGATGTTTGCCGGATTTTGGAATGGTCTCAAAATGTAGTTCCCTTAAATATTGGTGGCTATAAATATGATTCTGATACCAATACCTATCCAGTATTTATTAATTATGATAAGGCAGAAGATATTAGTGATACCATTGCTTATCATGATAGATTTCAGAATAATGCTCAGCTAATTGCCATTTCCAAGGGTAAGAGAACTATGGCATCTGAGGATGTGCGTAGATTTTTGGAAGCTGAGAGAAATAATACCCCAGTGGATCTTTTTGTGCGAAAAAATAAGGATGATAAAGAGGCAAAAAGCTTCTATTATCTTGGTAGAATGGTTGCAGGAAAGGGAGAGGATATTGTTATGGAATCCGGCAGTCAGGCGGTAGAAATTTTTTGGAATCTGGAAACTCCTGTAAGAGAAGATATATATGAATATATTACCAGTGAGGTGCTATAGTTGAAGAAAATTGAGGTTGTGGCAGGAATTGTTTGCCGAGAAAATAAGATATTGGCTACCCAGCGGGGCTATGGTGAGTTCAAGGATGGCTGGGAATTTCCTGGTGGCAAGCTGGAGGCAGGAGAGACAGGGATAGAGGCCCTGAAAAGAGAGCTGCGGGAAGAACTGGATATGGAGGTTGTTGTAGGGGATTTGCTGGAAACAGTGGAATATGATTATCCTCAGTTTCATCTAACCATGCACTGCTATCTCTGTCAGCTAGCTAAGGAGGAGTTTGTTCTCAAGGAACATGAAGCTGCAAGATGGCTGGGGAAAAATCAGCTGGATGAGGTGGCCTGGCTTCCTGCTGATGAAGGTATTGTAGAAAAACTAAAGTCCATATTGGCATAGATTTTAACAGATATTGGATAACAAAAAACAGCCTCTGATTCATGGTAGTCAGGGGCTGTTGTTTTGCAGGAATTTTATTTTTTTAACTTTGCCTCATAGAGATTTTCAAAAAATTCGCAGGCATCCATAATGCAATCTGGGCAGGAGCGCAGAACCTTGCCAGTACCAATGCCTTTCAACTCATGACAGATAACAGAGCCATTGCGGTTTTTGAAGTTTTCCAGAATTTCCTTATTAAGTCCATAGGTTTTGGCCTTAGTAGTAGGATTTTCCAAATCGCCGCTGCTGTTCAAAAGGCCTACCAGAGCCAAAGCACCGCTAATGGCACCACAGGTTCCCTGCATATTGCCTCCGCCCAGACCAAAACCCTCTGTGATTCTGAAAAGCTGTTCTGGCTCCATATCCACCAAATCGGCATAGGTAAGAGCCACAGACTGGGCACAGTTATAGCCCTTGTTATGCATTTCTATAGCAATATTTTTTCTGCTTTCCATAATTTCCTCCTTGATACAAGCCAATTAAGGGCAGGTGATAATCCTTCTGCCTTTGGCAAATAATACACATAGATATTATAGCATAATACACCATGGGTGGGAAATATGATATAATGTTAGATGTTATTGTATTGAATTGTGGATTTTGGTGGTGATAGTATGCATGATATATTGACTAGCTTTGGTCAGCTGGCTTTGGCCTGCGTGCTAGGCGGCATGATTGGCTATGAGCGTCAGTCCAGGCGCAAGTCAGCAGGTCTGCGGACAAATATCTTGGTGTGTCTTGGCTCCTGCCTGATTATGACGATGTCCTTTAGTATTTACAAATCCGTTGAGGGACTGACTAATGCAGATCCTGCCCGGCTGGGGGCACAGGTAGTCAGCGGTATTGGTTTCCTGGGTGCTGGCGCCATTATGAAGGAGGGACTTAGCATTACTGGACTAACTACGGCGGCCTGCCTATGGGTGGTGGCTGGTGTAGGTCTGGCTGTAGGAGCAGGCTTCTATGTGGAAGCTATTATGACCACTGTTTTGGTAGTGGTAACAGTAGGTGCCCTAAGCCATTGGGAATTAAAATGGTCGTCTAGAGCCAGCATCCTTAGAGTGTATATCTATTCGGAGAATATTCCTGAACAGCTGTCGATTGTTAGCAGCTGTCTAGAAGAAATGGGGGTTGACATCAAATCCGTCAAAATCCGGGAGGAATATGATAGAAATAGTCGGGAGCAATGCATTATGCTGGTAATGGAGCTGACCTTGATTAATAGTGATCATATAAAAAATATTTGCATTACCAATGGCCTTCAATCTTTGAGGGGCATTAAGGGTGTAGAGGTTCGTTAAGAGAAAGGAAGCTTGGGACTATGTTTGATAAAAATCACTTAATGGGAAATATTCACTTAAAGGCTGAAGCCACTGGGGATTTTGTACAGCGGATACAAAGAGAGCAGCCTGAGCTGGCAGAGGCTGTGGCTAAATTAAAGGAGCTGTTGCCAGAGGAGGTTTATCAGAGAGCCTTTAGCAATATCCAGACCTTTAACCGGAGAGGAGATAATCTTCTGATTGTTAGTGGAGGTATTTTGCAGAGAAGCTTTTTGGAGCGGGATTGCATTCCTGCCCTGAAAGAAGCCCTGGGAGTAAAAAGAGTGCAAATTATAGGCTGAAATAGAAAATGTCATTCTGGGGTAATCCAGAATGGCATTTTCTATTTTTATCTACTTGATGGAGAGCAGTTCACAACAGTCTTTACCTTTAGATTGTCAACCTATTGGAAGGCAGTTTTTTGCTTTCATATAGATTGTGATCTGCCATTTCGTACAGTTCATCAAAGGTTTTGCCAGATTTGCCGTCATAGAGCACAGCACCGACGCTGACAGTAACTTTCCTATCCTTCAGCTGAGGTATATGGATAGAATCCAAAATGGTGAAGAATTTGGTTACAACTGATGATAGCTGCAGCTTGCAATCACAGTCAGTCAGGTAAAAAGCAAATTCATCGCCTCCCAGTCGCAGGACAATATTTTCTGTCCCCATTGCTTCCATTAGGCTATGGGCCACCATAATCAATACCTTATCGCCAACACCATGACCATAGTTATCATTGATGCCCTTGAAGTCATCACAGTCCAAAATGCCAAAAGCACCAGATTGGTTAGACTTCAGCTGAGAAATAATCTTGTTTTCGCCACTGGCTCGATTCAGAATTCCTGTCAGGCCATCGGTTTCTGCCACTTTCCGCAGATGATTTTGCAGAACTTTTTCCTCCTCAATAATCTCATTTACGTAGAGAACGTGAGTTGGTTGACTACTCTGATTATACTGGGCAGGAACTAGATAGCTGCGCATCCAGCCGAGACTCTCAGATTCATATTCCATAGTAATATATGGCTTATCTTGTAGTCGATAGGAGAGGGAATCAATATCCATAAAGCCTTCTAGAAGCTTTTGATACTCTGGCTTGACCTCAGAATGAATGTATACATTCATAGAATCCGTCATTTGACGGCTGCTGATAAAAATACCCTGCATAACACGATTGCTTTTAATTTCGGTAAATTTGCGCTGGTTAATATCAATATAATAGCAGCTGCTAAAGATGGATTGCAGACCCTGTACAATGCTGTTAAACTCCATCAGCTCCATATAAGCTGTCTCCAGAGACTGATGCTTTAATTCCAGCTCTGCCTGCTGTTCCTCCAAAAGGGCAGAGGCTTGCTGAGCTTCCTCCTGAGCCTGTAGGAGAAGCCGCTGGTTTTCATATTCCTTTTTGCGAATGTTGGTAATATCAGTGCCAATAGCAGTCATTACAACATGACAATCCTCTGGGTTTACAGCCATGAGAGCTGTAATACGATGATAGGTGTCAGTTTTGGTATGATGGAATTCAATTTCGCAGTTTGTAATGCCATGATAAAAATCATTTAAAAGGGTATCACAATTCCAATCATAATTATGCCGGCCGTTGTAGCTGATAAACTCCAGTCCCAACAAATCCTTGGCGCGCTGGACGAAGGTATCATATTTGCAAGGAACAGGAATCTGCTCTTCCTCAAGAAGCTTTAAATAACCATTGCTGATAAAATCATCTACAATCATCCCTTCGGTTAAATCTACATGGTAAATATAGTCAGCAAAATGCCGCAGTGTTTCCTCCACAGCATCCAAACGGTGGCTGACAGAGTAGGCCTTATCTGCTAATTTCTGGCTGTTCAGAGTCTGCCGAGTAACATCAGTAACTACGGCAATAACTACATTATGTCCATCACTAAGCAATACATTTTTATAGGAAATATTCACATAATATATTTTGCCGTCAGCATGAGTGATGGAACACTCTACCTCCTCAGTAGCACCGGCACCAGCCATAACTGGCATCTCGCTAATCGGTGGAGTATCGTCCATAAGATGAACCTTGTCTCTAAGATCCTGCAAGGTTAGTTTGGGAAATTCCTCCTCATTAAGCTCGTAAAGAGACAAGGCAATATCATTCATATACAAAAGGGAAAAGGTTTTGCAATCATAAACAATTAACCCTGCCTGCTGCATCTGCAGCATTTCATGATACATGCTGTTTCGAGCCAAAGCATTTTGCAAATCGTCTGCCAACTCATAAAGAGAATCTCGGCTTTCCAGCAGTTCCTTGTTGAGGTTAGCCAATTCTTGATTTTGGATCAACAGCTCTCGATTGCGCTGTTCAATAGCTAGATTTTGTTTATCATTTTTATTTTGTAAATGACAAATAAGGTCATATCTAGCCTGATCAGCGGCATGCTCTACAGTAATATCTCGACTAGATATTACTGCATGATGGGGAAGTCCATCCAAGGTATCTATCAAGGTGACAGATATTCTAAACCATCTTTTAGCATTTTTGATGTGTAAAGGAACCTCTAAGGAAAATTCAGTTTCGTGACGATTCAAATGATTGCGAATGTACTCTGGAGATAGCTTAAGCCGCAATACTGCCTGATAGCTAGCAGGAATAAGCCTCGCAACAAACCGTTCAATAGCTACACTGTAAGGTCCTTCTGTTGGAAGTGACGAAGGTATTTTGTCAGCCTTGCGAACCGTATGAAACCAATCATGCTGTACATCCACATAAAAAACAGCCACAGCCGAATGAAAAAGAGCTTTGACTGTAGCCTCAACATATTTATTAAAGTTTTCCGCTTCATTCCCTCTATTCACAATATTACTCCTAAAAGCCTTATATCTGTTAAACATAAGCGCGATACATTCTCTTTTGTATGAATTTCACAGAATTGACATAAAATCATGAAATGTATCTTCTTGTTTTTGTAACAAAATAAGCCTTATCTCATTGTAAATCTCATTATTTATTGATTGTATCATATAGTTGTCACGTATGCAAGATGTCCCCAAAATGTAAAATTATACTTTACAAATGTCTTTCAATATAATATACTTTCGTAGGTCGTTTGCAGGTAATCCTGTTTGAATGTGTAGAAGCATTTTCTAGGAGGATTCAGCAGGCACAGGTAATCATATTGGTCAGATAGGTGTGAATTTTAATGAAGAGAGAGGATTTGGGGCAGCTTCGTCAGTCCAAGGGGTATAGCATGGATATGATGGCAGAATTTCTAGGGAGGACTCTGGAGGAATACGCAGAGTTGGAATTTGGTTTGCGGCAGCCTACTTCCCAAGAAGCTTTGGTTTTGTCATCTGTATTTACAACTGTAAATAAATCTATTGCAATTTAATATACTTGCTGTTATAATAGTCGTTGCAACCCTATGTTGTGGCGGCTGTTTTTTTTAGACAGCTGTTGAACATGTTTTCAGAAAGGGGGCTGAAACATGATAGGATCTATCCTAAATGCTATCAGGCGGCAGTGTGCATTCTCTGCTGATATGATGGCAGCAGCCCTCTGTCTGCAGCGACGGGACTATGATGACCTGGAGCTAGACAGACGGATGGCAACCACCGAGGAACGCATGCTTATTGAGAGTATGTGTGCCAATCTCTGCATTGCCTATTAACTATTAAGGGATAGGCAGATAATGCAAAAAACTGGACGCAATAGAGTTGGTATGAGGACATACGGCACTGTTTGCGTCCTTTTTTGCAATTAATCCCAATATCTGTGCAAAACTATTGCAAAATTAGCGATATTGTTGTAAAATGTAGAGTACGCAAAAAATGATATTTTATCCGAGAGGAGTTTTTACATGCTGGATATTAATGATACCAAAATGAAATACGAGGATAACCCGGAGAATAAGAATCATGCAACCTGCACCTGTGAGCCGTTGGATCGTGGTTATGGCACTACTATTGGCAGCAGCTTGAAGCGGATTCTGCTGTCCTCCATTCAGGGTGCTGCTGTAGTGGCAGTTCGTTTTAATGGTGCGGATTCCATGGAGGATCAGCTTGAGGGCGTAAAGGACAGCATACAGGATATTGTTCTTCGTCTCCGTGAACTGAGCATTAAGCCTGTAGAGGCTCCTATCAAGGCTATTGTTAATATAGAGGCTGGAGCTGAGGATAGTCAGGTTACTGTGGCTGATATCACCTGTGAGGATCAGGAACAGGAACTGGAGATTCTGGAGCCTGAAACCTACTTGGCTACTGTTAAGGCTGGTGGTAAGCTGGAGATGGAGCTCTATATTGAGAGTGGCTATGGCTATGTTTCTGCTGAGAAGAATATTTCTGCACCAGAGGGAACTATTGCTCTGGATTGCGTATATTCTCCTCTGCGCCGTGTAGAGTACAAGGTACAGAATACTCGTGTAGGTAATACTACTGACTATGATAGGCTGATTGTTGAGTTGGAAACTGATGGTACTATCAGCGCAGCAGATGCCTTGAGAGAGTCTGCCAGCCTTATGATTGATTCCCTGATTCCTATGTGGGAATTGGCTGATACTGAGATTGAGGAGCCAAATCCAGAGCTGAACAATGTAATTTATCAGACGGGCAATGAGGATGATGAAGCAGCAGATGCTAGTGGCAGAGCTGATGTTTTGGATCGTCCTATTGAGGATTTGGAGCTGAATGTGCGTCCTGCCAACTGCATGAAGCGGGCAGGTATTGTTACCATTGGAGATTTGATACAGAAAACTGATGAGGAAGTTAAGACTCTCCGCAATCTTGGCTCCAAGTCCTTTGATGAGATTGTTGATAAGCTGGCTGAGCGTGGCTTGAAGCTAAAGAAGGCTGAGTAAATACCTCTGCGAGAGAAGGTTAAAAGATGCATATAGCCTGCCTGGACACAGAGTCCACAAGTACAGGAAGATACAATGAAATACTGGAGCTGGCCATTTACAGTGCCAGAGGTGAGCTGGTGCTTAATAGCCTTTATAAGCCAAAGAGGAATAGGCGCTGGCCTCATTCTGAGAAGGTACATGGTATTAGTCCGGATATGGTACAGGACAAGCCTCATTTTCAGGATTGTTTGCGCAGGATTCAGAAAATCTTTGATCGCTGTCAGATGATATTAGGCTTTGCCTTGGATAATGATGTTCGCATTTTGGAGCAGTCTGGGATTAAGGGTCTTACACCTGAGCGTTGTTTGGATGTGCGGGAGCTTTTCTGGGGTGTGTATCGTGATGAACTTCAAATGGATTTCTATCATGTACCTAGTCTGATAAAATGTGCGGAGTTTTGTGGTTATGTATGGGAGGAAGGTTCAGCCCATTCTGCAGCAGCAGATGCTAGGGCTACTCTTTACTGCTATGAAGTTTTAATGCGCAAGTTTATCACTCTGTATAACTTGTGTCCTATTTCTGAAGAACAGGCTCGCCTTACGGATGAGCAGATTTATGCAGGCTGGGAATATCTCCACAAGATGGTGACAGAAGAGATGCATCGTCGCATGGTAGAAAAGGCTAAGGGGTGGCTTTATCTTATAGATACACCAGAGGGGACACTGATGGTGGCCCGTCGCAAGCCTTATAATACCCATCGTCATGAGGAAGAAAGGGAAAGCAGCAGCCAGGATAATCATCAATACCAAGGAGAGTCTTCTGCTCAGCAGATGGCTAATGGTGGACGATCTGGTCACGGCCATGTAGTGGCAGAGATTCAGCTGGCTGATTTTTCAAAGGGGTATGAGGAACTGTTTGAGCATTTTCGCCCCCGCCAACTGCCACACAGCAATGGAGAGAAGTATTATTACCATCTAAAGCCTGAGGATATAGACTATTTCAACAGTTATAGTAATGTTTTTGAAGGCTGATCATAGAATATTGCTACTGTGGCTTAGAAAAAGTTTGACAATTTGATTTTATAGTGCTATCATAGCATTACAAAATAT